>JAEZXM010000504.1 GCA_023419875.1 Pseudomonadota bacterium
CCCGGGGGCCGAGCCCCGCAACGCCGAGAACGCGCGGTACACCAGGCTTTCGCGGCGCCGCACGGTCCGGGCGAGCCGCGCCGGCTCCGGCGGCGGCAGCCCGGCGACGCGGGAGAGCGCGGAGCCGCCGTAGGGCGGCTCGTCGAGCCCGCTGCCGGAGCGCGCGACGCGGAAGAGGCGCACCGGATCGACGAACCCCTTGAGCGCGCGGAGGCCGACCTCGTCCGAGGGGACCTCGCCCGAGTCGGCGACGAGCCGGACCGCCTCGGTGAACCAGATCTCGCCCGCCTCGGCCTCGGCCTCGACGCGCGAGGCGAGGTTCACCGCCTCGCCGTAGACGTCCGTCGGCCGCGCCTGCGGGCCGACCACCCGGACCTCGCCGAGCGACAGGACGACCCGCACCTCGATCCGCTCCGCCTCCGGCGCGCGCCGGTTGTAGTCCCAGAGCCGATCCTGGAGCGCCATCCCGCAGAGCAAGCCCGCGGTGGGCGAGGAGAAGATCACGAGGTAGGCGTCGCCGATGGTCTTCACCCGCGCGCCGCGGAACGCGCGCACGACGGGGTGGAGGAGCGCGTCCTGGAGCGCGAGCAGACGGGCGTTCGCGGCCCGCGTCTGCCAGCCCGTCGCGGCCGCGAACCCCTTCATGTCGGTGAGCATCACCGCCAGGTTCTCGGTGCGCATCCGGAGATCGGGATCTCACGGGGGCGCGGCGGGGTCAAGCGGCCGGGTTACACTTGGTGCATGTCCGCGGATCCCCTCCCCCGCTTCACCCCGCGCCGCCCTCTCGGCCGCACGGGCTTCGTCGCCACCCGCCTCGGCGCGGGCGACCTCGCCGACCGCTCCGTCCCCCGGGAGCGCTGCGTCGCCACCCTCCGGCGCGCGCTCGACGCAGGGCTGAACGTCGTGGACACCGCGCCCTCCTACGAGGACGGATACTCCGAGGAGATCGTGGGCGAGGCGCTCCGCGGCCGGCGCGAGGGGATCTTCCTCGTGGACAAGATCGATCTCCTCGACAGGCCGGTCGGGCCGCAGCTCGACGCGAGCCTCGGCCGGCTCGGCCGACCCTCGGTGGACCTCCTCGTGTTCCACAACCTCTCCGACCTCGGGCTTCTCCGGAAACTCGCCGCGCCGGGCGGCGGGTTCGACGAGCTCGCCGAGGAGATCCGGCGAGGCCGGGCCCGGTTCCGCGGGATCTCCAGCCACTCCCCCGAGGTCCTCGCGGCGGCGCTCGAGGCGGGCCTCTGCGACGTGGTCATGTTCCCGGTGGGGCCCTTCTGCGATTCACGGTACGTGGAGCAGATCCTCCCGCAGGCGAAGCGGCTCGGCGTGGGCACGATCTGCTTCAAGACGTTCGGGGCGGGCAAGCTCCTGGGCGACACCGAGGGGTACGGGCGGCCGCTCTCCCAGCGGCCGCGGGGCAAGCTGAGCTCCGGCGGCGAGCGCGGGGCCACGCCCACCCTGCCCCGCCTCACCGTCGAGGAGTGCCTCCGCTACACGCTCACCCTCGACCCGGACGTGGCGCTCCTCGGCCTCTCGTTCACAAACGAGCAGGACGAGGCGCTGTCGGCGGCCGCTGCCTTCACGCCGCTCGGGGCGGAGGAGCTGGCCGCCGTCCGCGCGCGCGCCGCCGACGCCATGGCGGGCAAGGGCGCGGTCTGGTGGAACCCGGGCGAGTGAACGCCGGCCTTCTCCTCGCCGCAGGGGGCCTCCCCCCTCGGACCGCCGGCAAAAAGCGCTCTGCCGCTTGGCGCAGGCACTGCGGGTGACGAATGTGCGCGCGGAGGAATCCATGGCGCGTGTGGCGTTCATCGCGGACGATCTCTTCGAGGACCGGGAGCTCAGGATCCCGTGGGACCGCATCCGGGAAGCGGGGCACGAGGTCGTCCTCGTCGGCCTGGACAAGGGGAAGCGGATCGAGGGCTTCCGCAAGGAGGAAGCCTTCACCACCGACGCCCGCGCGGCGGACGTCACCGCCGACGAGTTCGACGCGCTGGTGATCCCGGGCGGATACTCCCCGGACAAGCTCCGCATGGACATCGACGTGGTCCGGCTCGTCCGGAACATGTTCACCGCGGGGAAGCCGGTGGCGGCGGTGTGTCACGGTCCGTGGATGCTGGTCGAGGCGGACGCCCTGGACGGACGGACCGTCACCTCGTGGCCGTCGCTCAAGACCGACCTCATCAACGCCGGCGCACGCTGGGTGGACCGCGAGGTGGTCGAGGACGAGAACCTCATCACCTCGCGAAAGCCCGAAGATCTGGAGGCGTTCACGAACGCCGTCCTCCGCCGGCTCGCGCCGGAAGCGCGACCCGGCGACGCGCGTGACGAGGTTCGGCCGGGGATCTGAGCCCGTGCGAGCAGCTTCTCGCGCGGGAGCAGGCGCTCGCCCGTTCGTACCGTCTCCCGGCGGGTGCGGCCCGAGCGCTCGCACCCCTTCTTGGGCAGTTCCGGCATCGTCTCCTGGGCCTACATGTTTCTTCCCTGGACGCGTGCTCCTGCGCGGGAGAAGGACCATGACCGCCATCGCCGCCCTCGTCGCCGTGGCCGCCGTTCTCGCACTCGTGGCGGGCTCGCTGCGCGCCGGCCGTCGCCGCCGGAGGGAGCACGCCGGGCGCCTCGCCATCGCGAGCCCGGGGGGCCGCGCGCTCGCGTCCAACGTCGGCACGCTGAGCGACTTCCGGATGGAGCTGCGCCTGCCGCCGGCGCGGCGGTAGCTCAGCCGCTCTTCCTTCCACGCAACCCCCGCGGCACCACCACCCGCTCCACCGCGTCGAAGAGCCCCTGCGCGGCGAGGGCAAGCAGGGCCGCCGGCACCGCGCCCTCGAGAATGAGCGGGACCGAGGCGAGCCGGATGCCGGTGAGGATCGGCTGCCCGTATCCACCGGCGCCGACGAGCGCGCCGAGCGTGGCGGTCCCGACGGCGATCACCGCGGCCGTCTTGACCCCGGCGAGGATCGCCGGCGCGGCGAGCGGCAGCTCGACCCGGCGGAGCCGCGCCCAGGGCGAGAGCCCGAGCGAGCGCGCCGACTCGAGCAGCCCGGGGGCGATGCCGGTGAGGCCCGCGTGCGTGTTCCGGACGATCGGCAGGAGCGCGTAGAGCGCGAGCGCGGCGATCGCCGGGCCGGTACCGATCCCGAGCAGCGGGATCATGAAGACGAGCAGCGCCAGCGAGGGGACCGTCTGGACGATCCCCACGGCAGCGAGGATCACCCTGCCCGGCCCCGGGCGGAGCGCCGCCCAGACGCCGAGCGGCAGCGCGAGCACGATCCCGAGGGCGAGGGCCGCGGCCACGAGCTCGAGGTGCTCCCGGGTCCGGCCCCAGAGGCGCGCCGCCCGGCCCTCGCCGCGCGCCTCGCCGGACTTCCCGAGCCGCGTCCCCAGGAAGGCGGCGGCGACCCGCTCCAGCGGCGTCCGGTCGATCTGAGCGCGCGCGTTCATGTCGATCATCTCCGCGGCGGAGATCCGGCCCTCGAGCCGGCGCAGCGCACCGACGGCCTCCGGGCGGCGGTCCCCGAGGGCGAGGCGGTAGAGGAACACCGCCCGGTACTCCGGGAACACGCGCCGGTCGTCCTCGAGCACGATCAGCCTCTGCCGGCGGATTTCGGCGTCGGTGGAGTAGAGATCGGTCACGTCGATCTGCCCCGCGGCGAGCGCACGGTAGGCGAGGTCGTGGTCGAGCCCGCGGACGTCACGCTGCGGCAGCCCGTAGCCGTCGCGCACCGCCGGCCACCCGTCCGCCCGGTCCAGGAACTCGTTCGTGAGCCCGAAGCGGAGCTCGGGGTGCCGGACGAGATCGGAGATCCGCCCGAGCCCGAGCCGCTTCGCGAGCTCGGGCCGGACGCCGAGCGCGTAGGTGTCCTCGAAGCCGAGCGAGGCGGTGAGGCCGACGCCCCGGCGCGCCAGGGCCGGCCGGAGCTCGTCCACGCCCGGGCCGACCTCGCCGCCGAGGATCTCCTTCGCGATCGTCCCGGTGTAGTCGGGGTAGGCGTCGAGGTCCCCGCGGACGAGGGCCTCCCAGAGCACCCGCGTGCCGCCGAGCGCGCGCCGGTGCTCGGCGGGGATGCCCTCCGCCGCGAGGAGCTGGCGCCCGAGCTCTCCGAGCACCTCCGACTCGACGAACGCCTTCGAGCCGATCCGCACCGGTGCCGCAGGCGTCCCGCCCCCCGCGGCCAGGGACGCCGCCAGCAGCGCCGCGACCGCGCCGCCGATCACGGCCGCGTCTCCGGGAGCTGGAGCGCCCGCTGGGCGCGGACGAAGCGCGCGACGAACGGCTCCGCCGGTGAGAGGGCGAGGTCGGCGAAGGCGCCCGCCTGGGCGATCCGGCCGGCCCGCATGAGGACCAGCACCTCGGCGAAGAAGGTCGCCTCGGCGAGATCGTGGGTGACGATCACCACCGTCTTCCGGAGGCGCTGGAACGCGTCGCGGAGGTCGTCCTGCAGCTCGGCGCGGGTGACGGGATCGAGCGCCCCGAGCGGCTCGTCGAGAAGGAGCAGCTCCGGGTCGAGGAAGAGCGCGCGCACGAGGCCGACCCGCTGCGCCTGGCCGCTCGAGAGCTCCGCCGGGAGCCGGTCCCACACGTCGCCGGGCAGCCGCGCCAGCGCGGCCAGCTCCTCGAGCCGCGACGCGACCCGCGCGCGTTCCCAGCGCTGGTGGCGCGCGACGATCGCCGCGTTCTCGCGCGCGGTGAGGTGCGGGAAGAGCCCGCCGCCCTGGACCACGTAGCCGTAGCGCCGCCGCTGGGCGTGGTCGTCCGGGTCGAGCGGGGCGCCGCCGAGGAGCACCTCGCCCGCGTCCGGGCGGAGGAGGCCGAGCATGAGGCGGAGCACGGTGGACTTCCCGGCGCCGCTCGGGCCGATGAGCGCGAGCGACGACCCGGCGGGCACGGCGAGGTCGATCGGGCCGACGGTCGCCTCCGGCCCGAACCGCTTCACCACGCCGCGGAGCTCGAGGGCAGGTCGCACCGGTGGTTCCTTGCCGGTGCGGGGCGGCGGGACAAGTCCAGGGTGGGGCGGGCTCCGGGTCCCGCGCGCGTCAGCCGCGCCGCCGCGCCCGGTACCGCCGGATGAGCCCGCTCGTGGACGAGTCGTGCGCGAGCTGCGGCTCGTCCCTCGCCTCGAGCTCCTTCACGATCCGGTTCGCGAGCACCTTGCCGAGCTCGACGCCCCACTGGTCGTACGGGTTCACGTCCCAGATGACGCCCTGGGTGAAGACGGCGTGCTCGTAGAGCGCGACCAGGCTCCCGAGCACCGCCGGGGTGAGCCGGTCCGCGAGGATGGTGCTCGAGGGCCGGTCCCCGGGGAAGGTGCGGTGCGGGACGAGCCACTCCGGCGTGCCCTCGGCCCGGACCTCGTCGGCCGTCTTCCCGAAGGCGAGCGCCTCACCCTGGGCGAAGAGGTTCGCCATGAGGAGATCGTGGTGCCGCCCGACCGGGTTGAGCGTCCGGCAGAAGCCGATGAAGTCGCAGGGGACGAGGTGCGTGCCCTGGTGGAGGAGCTGGTAGAACGAGTGCTGGCCGTTGGTGCCGGGCTCGCCCCAGTAGATGGCCCCGGTGGCGTAGTCCTCGATCGCGGCGCCGGAGAGCGTCACCCGCTTGCCGTTCGACTCCATCGTGAGTTGCTGCAGGTACGCGGGGAAGCGCTTCAGGTACTGGTCGTAGGGGAGGACCGCGACCGAGGCGGCGCCCAGGAAGTCCGTGTTCCACAGGCCGACGAGCCCCATGAGCACCGGCAGGTTCCTCGCGAGCGGCGCCGTGCGGAAGTGCTCGTCCATGGCGTGGAAGCCGGAGAGGAGCTCCCGGAAGCCGTCCGGGCCGACGGCGATCATCGTCGAGAGGCCGATGGCGGAGTCCATCGAGTAGCGGCCGCCGACCCAGTCCCAGAAGCCGAACATGTTGGCCGGGTCGATCCCGAACTTCCGCACCTCGGCCTCGTTGGTCGAGACGGCGACGAAGTGCTTCGCCACCGCGGCCGGGTCCTTCAAGGTCCCGAGCAGCCAGTCGCGCGCGGTGGCCGCGTTGGTCATCGTCTCCTGGGTGGTGAAGGTCTTCGAGGAGACGATCACCAGGGTCTCCGCCGGATCGAGGTCGCGCGTCGCCTCGGCGACGTCGGTCCCGTCGACGTTGGACACGTAACGGAAGGTGAGATCGCGCTGCGTGTAGCTCCGGAGCGCCTCGTAGGCCATCACCGGCCCGAGGTCCGAGCCGCCGATCCCGACGTTCACCACCTTCCGGATCCGCTTCCCGGTGAACCCCTTCCAGGCGCCGCTCCGCACGCGCCCGGCGAAGTCCGCCATGCGGTCGAGCACCGCGTGCACCTCGGGGACCACGTCCTTGCCGTCGACGAGGATCCTCGTCCCGCGCGGCGCGCGGAGCGCGACGTGGAGCACGGCGCGCCCCTCGGTGGCGTTGATCTTCTCGCCCGCGAACATCGCCTCGCGCCGGGCGGGCAGGCCGCGGGCCTCGGCCAGCGCCACGAGCAGCCGCACGGTCTCCTCGGTCACGCGCTGCTTCGAGTAGTCGAGGAAGAGGCCCGCGCCCTCGGCGGTGAGCCGCTCCCCGCGTCCGGGGTCCTTCAGGAACAGCTCGCGGAGGTGGACGCCGGCCAGGCTCTCGGCGTGGGCCTGGAGGGCGGCCCAGGCGGGATCACGGGTGAGCGGGGAAAGGTTGGGCGTGGGCATCCGGGAGGCTTACCGCATGGGCTCAGCGGTTTCCACGAGCGGTTTGACCCACCGGCCCGCATGCTGGGGCCATGACGATCCGCGCCACCCTCCCCGCCATCATCCTCCTCGCCTCCTGCGCCGCCATCCGGCCGGCGGCGGCGCCGCCGATCGACGTCGCGTGGACGAGCCCTCTCCACCGCGATCACCCGCTCGTCGGACGCATCTGGGACACGCGGGCGGGGCGCTTCGCGACCGAGGCGGAGCTGCGCGCGGCCCTCGTCGCTTCGCGGCAGCCGTTCCTGCTTCTCGGCGAGACGCACGACAACCCCGACCACCACGTGCTCCAGGCGCGCCTCCTCCAGGCCGTGCTCGAGTCGGGGCGGCGGCCGTCGCTCGCCTTCGAGATGCTGGACGCCGAGCAGCAGCCGGCCGTGAGCGCGGTCCTCTCCGGCCCCGCCCCGTCGCCCGCGGCGCTGGCGGCGGCGGTCGGCTGGGATCGGAGCGGCTGGCCCGCCTTCTCCTTCTACGAGCCGCTCTTCCGGCTCGGGCTCGACGCGAAGCTGCTGGTGCTGGCGGTGAACCTCTCTCGCCAGGACGCCCGCGCGGTGATCCGCGGCGGGGAGGAGGCCGTACCACCGCCGCTCCGGGAGCTGCTCGATCGTGCCGGTCCGCTCTCCCCGGAGGAGGAGCGGGCCTGGCGCGCGGAGATGGCGGCGTCGCACTGCGGCCACCTCCCGGAGCACGCCCTCGGCCCGATGGTCCTCGCGCAGCGGACGCGCGACGCGCACCTCGCCCGTGCGCTCGCCGGCGGGTCCACCGGGGACGGCGCGGTGCTCATCACCGGGGCGGAGCACGCGCGCGAGGATCGGGGCGCGGGCGCCTTCCTCCCGCTCACGGGCGCGGCCTGGCCGGAGACGGTGGTCTCCGTCGCCTTCCGCGAGGTGGACGCAGAGGATCGGACGCCACCTGCCGGCCCGCTCCCCTGGGACTTCGTCGTGTTCACGCCTCGTGTCGATCGAGGCGACCCGTGCGCGGGGATGCCCGCGAAGGGCTAACGTCCCGCGCCGCCGGTCCCGCCGGGTCGGCCTCCGCCGCCTCCCGGCCTTCGCCCGCCGCCGGGCCGGCTGCCACGCTCCTTGCGCCGGTCCTCGCGCAGCGAATCCATGGAGAAGCC
>JAEZXM010000142.1 GCA_023419875.1 Pseudomonadota bacterium
CGGCTGCCGGAGCACCGGCGCGCCGATCACCGCCGCCGCGCCCTCCTCGGTCGAGAGGACCGCGCCGGCGAGCGCCGGGACCGCCGCGAGCAGCGCCTCGGCGCGGGCCCTCGCCGCGGGTGAGACCTCCGCCACCTTGAGGTGGACGGCGCCCTTCTCCTCGAGCTCCGACCACTCCAGCGAGACCTCCCGCGCCGCCACCCGCGCGGTCGAGAGCGCCGGGCCGACCGCCTCGCGGAGGGCGTCGAGGGCGGGCACCAGCAGGTGACAGGAGGCGACCGGGACGGGCACGTGCGAGCGCCGCTGGAAGAAGACGAGCCGGCCCGCCTCGCGGTCGTGGTGGAACTTGGCCCGCGTCCGGTAGCGGAGCGGCGAGGGCGAGGCGACGGCGGCGCGGAGGTCGTAGCTCCCGGGCTCGACGCGCGCGATGCGGCGAAGCGCGGTCTCGACGGTCCGCGCCTTCGCGGCGAGCTGCGCGGGGTAGACGAGGTGCAGCCACTCGCACCCGCCGCACGAGCCGAAGTGCGCGCATGGCGGCGCCACGCGAAGGGGTCCCGCCTCCTCGATCGAGAGAAGCGCCGCGTGCGCCGCGCCCTCGCCCGGCGGCACCTCGGCCCAGACCCGGTCGCCGGGCGCGGTGAACGGGACGAACACCGCGCGGCCGTCCAGCCGGCCGACGCCCTCGCCGCCGGGGCCGACGTCCTCGATCCGGAGAAGTGCGCGCAAGCGGCGGGAGGATAGCGCGCGGACCGCGCCGGCGCCTCACCCCTCGAGCTGGCCGCGGAGCCGCTCGACGAAGGCGTCGATCTCCTGCTTCTTCGACTCGTCGAGCCCGGTGAACTCGATGCCCATGCCCGGCACCGTGTTGGCCGGGTTGTCGAACTCGGCCATCCGCGTGACGCGGCCGGCGAGCTCGCACGGGAACGACGCGCCCGGGAGCTGGATGAGGATGCGCACCGCCGTGCCGACGGGCAGGGGCTTCCGGGTGTTGATGAACAGCCCGCCGCGGCTGATGTTGGTCGCCCAGTCCGAGAGGAAGCTCCCGACGCTCTTGTACGCGACCGGGATGGCGTTGTTGAGCCGCGGGGCGCGGCGCTTGTTCTCGGGCGTCATCCGCCGAAAACTGTATCAGGCGCTCGCGGCCGGGCCAAGGACGAGGCGGACGAGGAGACCCCTCCCGCCGAGGCTCGCCGCCGCGCTCGCCTCACGGAGCGCGATCTCGATCCGCCCGCTGCTTCCCACGAGCGCGAGCAGCTCCCCGCGCTCGCCGTCGCCGAAGGCCCGGACGAATCGGGCCGCGCGCCCACCCACGTCCACCTTCACCGGCACGGCCCCACCGAGGTCCGACTCGCGGATCGACGTGATCAGGTTCCCGAAGGGATCGGCGCCGAGCACCTCGCCGAGCAGCGCCTCCCCCTCCCGGCGGGCCACGGGCACGGCCAGGCGGACGGGGTCGTTCACCTCGGGTCCGAGCGCGCCGGGCGTCCCGCCGCGGGCGAGGTAACCGGCCGCGGGGGCGAAGAGGTCCCGGCCGTGGAAGGTGGCGCTCCGCGGGGACGGGATCACGCCGCCCCGCTCCGCGATCGCCCGGATCCGCGCGCCGTGCCCGAGGAAGGGCGTGAGGAGGCCGTTGTCCGGACCGACGAGGCGGCGTCCCTCGGGGTCGATGACCACGAGGCCGCGCCTCCCCGTCCCGACCCCCGGATCCACCACCGCGACGTGGACGGCCTCGCGGGGAAACCACGGGACCGCCGCCTCCAGGATGAGCGCGCCCGCCCGGACGTCGAACGCCGGCACCTCGTGCGTGACGTCCACGATCCGCGCGTCGGGGATCGCCGAGAGCAGCACCGCCTTCACCTGCGCCGGGTACGGCGAGGCGGTGCCGTAGTCGGTGGTCAGGGTGAAGAGGGGGGACATGGCGTACCGCCAGTCTACCGCTCCAGGACCATCGCCAGCGCCTCCCCGCCGCCGATGCAGATGGTGGCGAGGCCGCGGGCCTTCCCGAGGTCCTTCATGGCGTGGAGCAGCGTGACCAGGATCCGCGCGCCCGACGCGCCGATGGGGTGACCGAGCACCACGGCGCCGCCGCGCACGTTGACCACCTCGAGATCGAGCCCCAGGAGCCGGGCGTTGGCGATGGCGACGACCGCGAAGGCTTCGTTGATCTCCCAGAGGTCCACGTCCGTCGTCTCGAGCCCCGCCTTCCCGAGCGTCGCCCGCACGGCGTCGGCGGGGGCGATGGGGAACTCGACCGGCGCCCGCGCGGCTCCGCCCCAGGCGGCGAGCCGCGCGAGCGGCGCCCTGCCCTCGGCGCGGGCTCGCTCGGCGCTCATGAGCACGAGCGCGGCCGCACCGTCGGAGATCGAAGAGGCGCTCGCGGCGGTGACGGTGCCCTCCGGCGTGAAGGCGGGCCGGAGCGAGGGGATCTTCTCGGGGCGTGCGGTCCGCGGACCCTCGTCCTCCGCGACGGTCGTGATCTCGCCCTTCCGGCCAGGCACCTCCACCGGGACGATCTCCGCCGCGAACCGGCCCGCCCGCTGCGCCTCCTGCGCGCGCCGGGTGGACTCGATCGCGTACGCGTCCTGCGCCGCGCGCGGCACGTCCTGCGAGGCGGCGCACCGCTCGGCGCACATCCCCATGTGCTCGTGGTGGTACGGGTCCCAGAGGCCGTCGTGGATCATCCCGTCGAGGAGCTCCGTGTTCCCCATCCGCGCGCCGGTGCGCGCCGAACGGTCGTAGTACGGCACGAGCGACATCGACTCCATGCCGCCCGCGACCACGACCTCCGCGTCGCCGAGCGCGATGGCCTGCGCGCCGGAGATCACCGCCTTCATCCCCGAGCCGCACATCTTGTTGAGCGTCCAGGCGGGCGCGCGCTCGGGGATCCCCGCGTGGAGCGCGGCCTGGCGCGCCGGCGCCTGCCCCTGCCCTGCCTGGAGCACGTTGCCCATGATCACCTCGTCCACGGCGGAGGGATCGACGCCGGAGCGGGCGAGCGCGCCGCGGATCGCGGCCGCGCCGAGGCGCGGCGCCGGGATCGTCGAGAGCGCTCCGAGAAACGCGCCGATGGGCGTGCGCGCCGCTCCGATCACCACCACCTCGCGTCCGTGCCGGGCCATGCGGTGAAGATAGGTGGCCACGCGCGGCGGGCGCGACCCATTCGACTCCTCGTCTCCCGCCGGGTGCCGAATGGCGCTACCATCGCCCCGGATGCGGATCCTCTACGGGGTGGTGGGCGAGGGGATGGGGCACGCGATGCGGTCGCGGGTGGTGCTCGATCACCTCGCCGGCTCGCACGAGGTGCAGGTGGTCGTCTCCGGGCGTGCCCACGACTACCTGAAGGCCCGCGAATCGGATCGCCTCGGGGTGAACCGGATCTGGGGCCTGTCGATCGTGTACGAGGACAACGAGGTCCAGAACTTCCGGACCGTCCTCCGCAACGTCGCCGGCGCGTTCGCCGGCGGCTGGCCGCGCAACGTGCGCGCCTACTTCGATCTCGCCGAGCAGTTCCGGCCCAACGTGGTGGTCTCGGACTTCGAGAGCTGGAGCTGGCTGTTCGCGCGCACCCACCGTCTTCCGGTGATCTCGCTCGACAACATCCAGCTCCTCTCGCGCTGCACGCTGCCGGCGGAGGCGATCGCGGGCCACGAGCTCGACTTCCAGCTCGCGAAGGCGCTGGTGCGGGCGAAGCTCCCTGGCTGCTTCCACTACCTCGTCACCACGTTCTTCCAGCCCCCGATCCGCAAGCCCCGCACCACGCTCCACCCTCCGGTGATCCGGCCCGAGATCCTGGCGGCACGGTCGGAGCGGGGTGAGCACCTGCTCGTCTACCAGACGTCCGAGTCCAACGCCGGGCTGCCCACCGTGCTCGCCGGGAGCGGCCGCGAGTGCCGGGTCTACGGCTTCCACCGCGACCTCCGCGACGATCTCGTCGAGGGCAACCTCCGCTTCCGCCCCTTCTCCGAGCAGGCCTTCGTGGAGGACCTGCGAACGGCGCGCGCCGTCGTCGCCAACGGCGGCTTCACCACCCTCTCGGAGTCGATCTACCTGCACAAGCCGGTGCTCTCTTCGCCGGTGCGCAAGCAGTTCGAGCAGGTGCTGAACGGCCGCGCGCTCCAGGCCGAAGGCTACGGCCTCGCGGTCGATGGCGCGCTCGACGCGCCCGCGCTCGGCGTCTTCCTCGAGCGGTTGCCCGACTTCGAGCGGCGCCTCGCCGGCTACGCGCAGAACGGCAACGTGGAGATCCTCTCCGCACTCGACGCGCTGCTCGCGCAGGCCGCCGGCGGCGCGCCCTCGCCCGACGAGGCCGAGGCCTGATCCGCCGGCCCGTTCGTCACTCGACCTTCAGATCGGCGAGGAACCGGCGGTAGTCGCCCTTCGCCTTCTCCGCGATCGAGGCGGCGCTATCGAACATGACGATGTAGTGGATCGTCCCGCGGAACCGCCCGAACGCCGGGCCCGCGGTCCTCGAGCCTGGGATCGTCTCCCTCGGCCCGGGATCCTCGAGCGCGAGGCCGGGGAACTCCGGCTCGGTGCGCTCGAAGGCGACCGCGAAGCGGACGCTGTCGCCGTCCGGCCCGTACAGCCCCGGGATGCGGGCGCCATGGACCACGCAGCGGGCGGCGGGGCAGCGGACGCCGTCGAGCTTCGCCGGCTTCCACGTCGGCGCCGGCAGGATGAGCTTCGCGTAGTCCTCGAGCTTCTCGTCCGGCAGCGCGGCCCGCGCGATCACGACGATGCTCGGACGCTGCTCCCCCGTCTTGCCCTTGTACGGAGGAGCCCAGGTCCGCACGGAGCAGCCGCGCTGCTGCACCGGCGGCAGGAGCGGACGGTCCTGCCGCGGCGTGAAGGCGAACCCGCAGGGCGTGTTGACGAGAAGGAAACCGTCCTTCTTCGGGTGCACGATCCAGGCCTGCTCGGGCGGGATGACCACGTCGCCCTCCGGCACCCGCACCGAAGCACGCGCCTTCGCGACCAGTGCGCGGTCCTCGGGGGTGGCCTGCTTCTGCGCGTCGAGCATCTTCCCAGCGCGGGCCGCGTTCGCCGGCAGGGTCGCACGGCTCGCGCAGGCGAGCACGTCGCGCCAGTACTCGGCCGGAAGCGGCTTCTTCCCGGCGGCCTTCTCCGCCTGCACGAGCGCCCGCCATCCCTCCTCCACCTTCCCTGCCTCGCAGAGGCCCCGGGCCTTCGACCACGCGGCCGGGACGGCCTCCGCGGCGGCGGGCACGAAGGCTGCTGCTGCAAGGAGGACGCAGAGGAACGCGAGCCGGACGTACGTCGAGGCGGTCCGGAGACCGAGCACGGGAGGGTGGGCCATAGGCCGGCGATGATACACCGGCCCCCGCTCGCAACGATCGCGCTACGAGCCGCGCTCGAACCGGACGGTACCCGCGGCGCCCGCCGCCCCAGGAGCGCCGGGCGGACCATCGGGTCCGTGGGGACCCGACGCGCCGTCCGGTCCCGACGGCATGGACCGCGGCCCATCCTCGTCCCCGGAGCAGGTCGCCTCTCTCCCACCCGTCCCACCCCTCCCGCCGGGCCCCCCGCGCCCTCCGACGCCCCCCGCACCGCCGGCGCCTCCCTCGCTCGCGACGACGCCGCGGAGG
>JAEZXM010000075.1 GCA_023419875.1 Pseudomonadota bacterium
GGGCGCGGCTCCGGCTGTTCCTGCCCGCGCTCGCGGCCGCGGCGGCGGCGGCGCTCGTCGTCCTGCTCCCGAGGGCGGCGATCGGCCCCGGCGCGGATCCGGACGGGACGCGGGCGAAGGGGCTCGAGCCTCACCTCCTCGTCTACCGGCAGGCCGAGGCGGGGCCGCTCCCGGACGGCGCGACCGCGCGCGCAGGCGACCTCCTGCGCCTCGCCTACGTCGCGGCGGGCGCGCGGTTCGGCGTCGTGGTCTCGGTGGACGGCCGGGGGGCGGTGACGCTCCACTGGCCGGAGGGCGGCGGCGAGGCGGCGGCGCTCCGCGAGGGCGGGACCGTCGCCCTGGAGCACGCCTACGAGCTCGACGACGCGCCCCGGTTCGAGCGGTTCTTCCTCGTGACCGGCGCCGAGCCCTTCGACTCCGGAGCGGTGGAAGAGGCGGCGCGGCGGCTCGCGGCCGCGGGCGCGGCGGAGCGCGGCGCGCTCGAGCTGCCGGGGCGCCTGGCGCAGCGATCGGTCATCCTGAGAAAGGAGTGAGCCGCGGCTACTCTTCGGCCTTCGGCGGCTCCGCCGGGATCGCCTGCACGTCGAAGGGCGTGCGCTGGTACACGCAGTAGTTGAGCCAGTTGGCGTAGAGCAGGAAGGCGTGGGACCGCCAGCTCATCATCGGCGGCTTTCGCGGATCGTCGCGCGGGTAGTAGTTGCGCGGGACGGCGATGTCGAGCCCCTTCCCGACGTCCCGCTCGTACTCGAGCTTGAGCGTGTCGCGGTCGTACTCCGGATGGCCGGTGACGAACACCTGCCGGCCGTCGTCGCTGGCGACGAGGTAGATCCCCGCCTCCTCCGACTCGGCGAGCACCTTGACGCCCCGGGTCCGGTGCACCTCGTCCGGGCGGATCTCGGTGTGGCGCGAGTGGGGCGCGGGGAACACCTCGTCGAAGCCCCGCAGGATCTCGGAGTGGGGCTCGAGCACGCGGTGCGGGAAGACGCCGAACATCTTCCGGCCCAGCGGGTACTTCTGGATGCCGTGGTGGTGGTAGAGCCCGGCCTGCGCCCCCCAGCAGACGTGGAGCGTGGAGAAGGCGTGGGTGACGCTCCAGTCCATCACCTCGCGCAGCTCCGGCCAGTAGTCCACCTCCTCGAACGGGAGCAGCTCCACCGGCGCCCCGGTCACCACCAGCCCGTCGAACTTCTGGTCGCGCACCTGGTCGAAGGTCGCGTAGAAGCTCGCCAGGTGCTCGCGGGCGGTGTTCCGCGCCTCGTGCGAGTCCATGCGCAGCAGCGTGATCTGCACCTGGAGCGGCGTGTTCGAGAGCAGGCGCAGGAGCTGCGTCTCCGTCGCGATCTTCGTCGGCATCAGGTTGACGATCGCGATCCGGAGCGGGCGGATGTCCTGGTGGACGGCCCGCGACTCGGACATCACGAAGACGTTCTCGTCCTCGAGCGTCTTCCGCGCCGGCAGCGCGTGGGGGATGTTGACGGGCATGGCCGCCCTCCGCTCGCCTCGCTACTTCGCGGCGGCGAACGCCTCCTCGAAGTCCTCCTTGATGTCGTCGATGTGCTCGATCCCGAGCGAGACGCGGACGAGGTCCGGGGAGACGCCGGAGGCGCGCTGCTCGTCCTCGGTGAGCTGCTGGTGCGTCGTCGACGCGGGGTGGATGACGAGCGTCTTGGCGTCACCGACGTTGGCGAGGTGGGAGGCGAGCTTCACGCCGTTGATGAACTTCTTGCCCGCCTCGTAGCCGCCCTTGATGCCGAAGCAGAACACCGACCCGAACCCGTTCTTGAGGTACTTGCGGGCGCGCTGGTGGTACGGGTGCTCCTCGAGGCCGGTGTAGTTCACCCAGGCGACCTGCGCGTGCGCCTTGAGCCACTTCGCCAGCGCCAGCGCGTTGTCCACCTCGCGCTGCACGCGGAGCGAGAGCGTCTCGAGCCCCTGGAGCAGCAGGAACGAGTTGAACGGCGAGAGCGCCGGGCCCAGGTCGCGGAGCCCCTCGACGCGGGCGCGGATGATGAACTGGATGTTCCCGAACGGCCCCTTGGGCCCGAAGACGTCGTTGAACACGAGGCCGTGGTAGCCGGGGGAGGGCTGGGTGAAGAACGGGAACTTGCCGCTCTTCGCCCAGTCGAACTTGCCCGAGTCCACGATCACGCCGCCGATCGAGGTGCCGTGGCCGCCGATCCACTTGGTGGCCGACTCGACCACGATGTCGGCGCCGTGCTCGATGGGTCGGACGAGGTAGCCGCAGGCGCCGAAGGTGTTGTCCACGATCAGCGGGATCCCGGCGTCGTGCGCGACCTTGGCGAGCGCCTCGAAGTCGGGCACGTTGCCGGCGGGGTTGCCGATCGCCTCGACGTACAGGGCCTTGGTCTTGCCGTCGATCGCCGCCGCGAGCTTGGCGGTGTCGTCGCCCTCGATGAGCTTCACGCCGATGCCCAGGCGCGGGATCGTCACCTTGAACTGGTTGTACGTGCCGCCGTAGAGGAGGCTCGTCGAGACGATGTTGTCTCCGGCCTGGGCGATGTTGGCGATGGTGAGGAACTGCGCCGCCTGTCCCGACGACGTCGCGAGCGCGGCCACGCCGCCCTCGAGCGCGGCCACCCGCTTCTCGAAGACGTCGGTGGTCGGGTTCATGATCCGCGTGTAGATGTTCCCGAACTCCTTGAGCGCGAACAGGTTCGCGCCGTGCTCCGCCGAGTCGAAGGTGTACGAGGTGGTCTGGTAGATCGGCACCGCGCGGGCGTTGGTGCCGGGGGCGGGCTCCTGGCCGGCGTGAACTTGAAGGGTCTCGAAGCGGAGCTTGCGGTTCGGGGGGATGGGCATGTCGTCCTCTCGTCCCGCGGGGACCGCGGGGGATAATCCGTTATGTTGGAGCGGAATCCTATTCAGCGTACGCCGGGGGTGTCAAGCGATCTTTCAGTAGCGATATGCGTCCGTTATGGCGGATGAACTCCGCCGCGGCGGGTTCCCCATGACGGCGAATCCGGGCTTAGAATCCGGGCCGCCCCGTTCGAGGAGGACGCCGTGCCCGACATGACCTCCAGGACCGTCCCGGATCTGTTCCTCTCGCGCGTGGGCCGCACGCCCGACGGCGAGGCCTTCCGCTTTCCGGCGGACGGCGGCTGGAAGAGCCTCACCTGGGCGGAGACCGAGGCGCGCGTCCGGGCGGTCTCGGGCGGGCTCCGCGCGCTCGGCGTCCGGGCCGAGCAGGTCTGCGCCATCCTCTCGGGGACGCGGATCGAGTGGGTGATCGCCGACTACGGCGTGCTCTGCTCGGGCGCCTGCACGAGCGCCATCTACCCGAGCTCCACCCCCGAGGAGTGCGCCTACATCCTGGCGGACTCGGCCGCGGTGGTCGCCTTCGTGGACACGGACGAGCAGGTGGCGAAGCTCGCCTCGCGTCGCGCCGAGCTCCCCGCGCTGCGGCGGGTGGTGGTCTTCGACGGCCGGGCGACGCCGGACGGCTGGGTGACGACGCTCGCCGACTTCGAGGCCGAGGGGCGCGCCTTCGACGCCTCGCACCCGGGCGCCTTCGAGGAGGCGGCCGCCGAGGCGCGGCCCGATGCGCTCGCCACGCTCCTTTACACCTCGGGCACGACCGGGCGGCCGAAGGGGGTCGAGCTCACGCACGCGTGCTGGGTCTCGCAGTCGCTCGCGGTGGAGCGGTCCGGGATCCTCGACCACCCCGGCTGCTTCCAGTACTTCTGGCTGCCCCTCGCCCACTCCTTCGGGAAGATGATCGGGACCGCCCAGCTCCGCCTCGGCTTCCCGACCGCGATCGACGGCCGGATCGAGGCGATCGTCGGGAACCTCGCGTCGATCCGGCCCACCTTCGTCTGCGCCGTGCCGCGGATCTTCGAGAAGGTGCACGCGAAGGTGCTCACCGGCGCCCGGGAGGGCGGCGCCGTCAAGGCGCGCCTCTTC
>JAEZXM010000101.1 GCA_023419875.1 Pseudomonadota bacterium
GCGCCGCCCTCCGCCCCGAGACCGGCGATCGCCTTCGCGCGCTCGGCGCGGACGCCGTCGTCCGCGCCTCCGACGGCGTGGAGGCGATCGCGGCCGTGGCCGAGGAGGTCGTCTGGGCCGGCGTGCCTGGGCTCGCGGCCGCCGCCTGAGGAGCCCCCACCGGAGACGCGCAGCATCGGCGTGAAGGTGCAACCATCCCCGCATGCGCGCGTTCCAGGATTCGATGCCGCACAACCACTGCTGGGGCTGCGGCACGCTCAACCCGCACGGGCTCCGGATCAAGAGTTTCTGGGACGGCGATGAGACCGTGTGCCGCCTCGTCCCGCCCGCGCACTTCATGGCGGGGCCGACCGACGTGCTCTACGGCGGCTTCATCGCCGCGGTCTTCGACTGCCACTGCATCTGCACCGCGATCGCCCACGCGCATCGCGAGGCCGGCCGGGAGATCGGAGCGGCGCCGTTCCTCTGGTCGGTGACCGCCTCGCTGAAGGTGGATTACCTCGCGCCGACGCCGATCGGCGTCCCGATCGAGCTGCGCGCGCGCCTCCGCGAGGCGAGCGGCCGGAAGCGCCTCATCGCCTGCACGCTCCACGCGGACGGCCAGGAGCGCGCCCGGGCCGAGGTCCTCGCCATCGAGGTCTCGGGGGCGAGGTGGCCGGGTGGGGTTGACGGTCGGTGATCAGCCCGGCGGCGCATTCATCCGCCGCAACACGACCTCGAGCGGGGTCGCGGGGCGCCCGGTCACCGCCATCACGTCGGTGGTCACGCGGGCGAGCTCGCCGGCGGCGATGGCGAGATACGTGCTCACCCAGGCCTCGACCTGCCATGGCGGCGCGCCGTACCGCTCGCGCGAGCGGAAGGCTTCCTCCACCGTCTCCTCCACGTAGCGGACCTCCCGGCCGAGGTGGGCGCCGAGCACCGCCGCCACCTCCTGGAGCGACAGCGACTCCGGCCCGGTGAGCTCGTACGCCCGCCCGGCGTGGGGCGCGGGAGCCCGGAGCACGGCGGCGGCGACGTCGGCGATGTCGTCCAGGGCGACGGCGGCGGCGCGGCCGCGGCCGGCGGGACCGCGGATGACGCCGTCCTCGCCGGCCATGAGCGGGAAGAAGTCGAGGTAGAGGTTGTCCCTGAGGAACGTCCACGCAAGGCCGCTCTCGCGGAGCCGCTGCTCGGTCGCCCAGTGATCGCGGGCGAGGGTGAAGATGGCCTGCGGCGCCGCGCCGAAGAAGGACGTGTAGACGATGTGGCGGATGCCGGCGGCCGCGGCCGCGCCGATGAACGCGAAGTGCTGCGCGACCCGGTCCTCCGACTCGCCCCCGGAGACGAAGAGCAGGGTCTCGATCCCCTCCAGCGCCCGCGCCGCAGCCTGCGCGTCGCCGTACGACGCGACCCGCACCTCCGCGCCGGCGAGCTGCGGCGCGCGCCCGGAATCGCGAACCACGAGCCGCTGGGGGACACCCGCCGCCGAGAGCCGCCGGGCGACACGCCCGCCGAGGCGGCCGGTGGCGCCGGTGACCGCGATGCGCGTGACCAAGCTTCCTCCTCGGGGCCCACCCCGCCGAGGAGTCTAAGGACGCCCCCTCCGCTCCGCCTCGGTCCGGCCCGTCCCGTGCGGTCCGTCACCGCCGGGCGGCGCGATTCCTCTCACCTCCGTGCCGCTCCGTTCTTCTCACCGCCGGGCGGCGCAGATCTCCGCGTACCGCCGCACCGCCTCGGCGAGGCCGAGCTCGAGGGCGTCGGCGATCAGCGCGTGACCGATCGACACCTCGTCCACGCCGGACACGGCACCCAGGAACGGGCCCAGGTTCTCGAGGTTGAGGTCGTGCCCGGCGTTGACGCCCAGGCCCTCCGCCTGCGCCGCCCGCGCGGCTGCGGCATACGTCCGCAGCGCCTCGCCCCGGCGCGCGCCGCTCGCCGCGGCGTAGGGCTCGGTGTACAGCTCGATCCGGTCGGCGCCGATCTCGCGCGCCAGCGGCATCATCTCCGGGAACGGATCCAGGAAGAGGCTCACCCGCGCGCCGGCGGTATGCAGACGGGCGACCGCGTTCCGGAGCGCGCCGCGCTCGGCCCCGCCCAGCTCGACGAGGTTCCAGCCGTGGTTGCTCGTGAACGCCTCGCGCGCGTCGGGCACGAGCGTCGCCTGGTCGGGGCGCACGCGCTCGCAGTGCTCGACGAGGCCGTGGAACGGGTTCCCCTCGATGTTGTACTCCGCGCCCGGAAAGCGGCGCACCACCTCGGCGACCGGGGCGACGTCGGAGGCGCGGATGTGCCGCTCGTCGGGCCGCGGGTGCACGGTGATGCCGTGGGCGCCCGCCTCGAGGGCGATCGCCGAGAGCCGCAGCACGTCCGGGATGCCGAGCGCTCGGGTGTTCCGGAGGGTTGCGATCTTGTTCACGTTGACGGAGAGCTTGGTCATGCGCGCCTCGGTGTCGGGACGACATCCTCGCACGTGCGCCGCGGGCGCGCAGCGGTGACTCGGGGGCGTGGCCCGCCGGGTCGCGCCCGCGCGGCCGGATGTGGCATGCTGGTGGGTGTCCCGCTCGATGATTCCCGACACTTCCCCGGCGCGAAGCGGAGACGCCGACGCCGCGGCCGGCTGGGAGGCGCGGCCGCTGCCGTCCCGCCGCGCCTTCCCCGATCCGCTCGCGCCTCCTCCGCCGAGCAGCGATCTCCGGCAGCTCCTCGCCTGGTTCATCCGGGTGCGCTGGGCGTTCGTGTGCGGGCTCGTGCTCGCGGTCGGGGCCGCGGTCCAGCTCTTCCACGTCGAGCTCGACGTGGGGAAGGCGCTGTCGGTCGCGGTGGTGGTCGCGTCCTACAACCTCCTCTTCGCCGCCTACCACCGCCACCTGCGCCGCTGGCCGGCGGCGGCTGCGGCGAGCGGGATCGCCGAGGCCGGGCTCCAGATCTCGCTCGATCTCGTCGCCCTCACCGTCCTCATCCACTTCCTGGGCGGCGCGACGAGCCCGCTCATCTGCCTCTACCTCATCCACGGGAACGCCGCGGTGATGATGCTGCCGCGGCGCGAGGCCTGGCTGCTCGGCGCGGGCACCTTCGGGCTCTTCCTCTCGCTCATGCTGCTCGAGGCGGAGGCGAGCCTCCCCTACGTCCTCACCGGCGTCTCCGCGGTGCCGGGGGCGCAGGTGACGTTCCGGGTGGCGCTGGCGCTCATCTTCCTCGTG
Source organism: Pseudomonadota bacterium (assembly GCA_023419875.1). Classification (GTDB taxonomy): domain Bacteria; phylum Myxococcota; class Myxococcia; order Myxococcales; family Anaeromyxobacteraceae; genus Anaeromyxobacter. The sequence goes on from JAEZXM010000101.1 coordinate 3,180, forward strand.
ACGCTCGGCGCCTCCATGACGATCACCTCGGTGATCATGCGCGGGCTGCGGCTCCGGGAGCGGCAGCTCCAGGAGGCGTACTCGAGCCTCTCCGAGAAGCAGGTGCAGCTCGTGCAGACCGAGAAGCACGCGTCCCTGGGCCGGCTCGTCGCCGGGATCGCCCACGAGATCAACAACCCCATCCAGTTCCTCCACGGGAACATGTCGCTCCTCACCGAGGCGTTCAGCGACGTGCTCCCTCTCCTCGACGCCGAGGCGGCGCGCCGCCCCGATCTCCGGGTGGCGCGGCTCGAGTACCCGTTCTTCAAGAAGCAGCTCCCGGTGCTGCTCCAGGACATGGCCGACGGCGCCGAGCGCATCGGGACGATCGTCCGGGAGCTGCGCAGCTTCGCCCGCGCCGACGACGGCCGGCTCGACGAGGACGTCGATCTCGCCCACGTCGTGCGCGCCTCGATGCGGCTCCTCCACAACCGGCTCAAGCACGTCCGCGTGGAGGAGGAGCTCGCCCCGGACCTGCCCGCGGTCCGCGGGAACACGGCGCAGCTCCAGCAGGTCGTCCTGAACCTGCTCCAGAACGCGCTCGGCGCCCTCCCGGCCGGCGGCAGCGGGCGCATCGCCGTGCGCGCCCGGGAGGTGGAGGAAGGGGCGGCGGTGGCGCTGGTGATCGAGGACGACGGGTGCGGCATCCCCCGGGAGATCCAGGCGCGCGTCTTCGACCCGTTCTTCACGACGCGTCACGCCGCCGGCGGGAGCGGCCTCGGCCTCACCATCGTGGAGGGGATCGTCCAGACGCACGGGGGCCGGATCGCGCTCGCGAGCGAGCCGGGCCGCGGGACGGCGTTCACGGTCCTCTTGCCGGTGAAGGGGCGCGGAGCATGAGCCGGATCCTGATCCTCGACGACGACCGCGCCGTCCTGCACTGCTTCGAGACCCTGCTCGCCCAGACCGGGCGTTACGAGGTCCAGGTCCTCGACGACTCCACCCGGGCGAAGGACACGATCGCCGGAGGACGGTTCGACCTCCTGCTGCTCGACATGGACATGCCGATGGTCACCGGCATGGAGGTGCTCCGCTGGACCCGGACGAACCACCCGGGGCTGCCGGTGGTGGTGATCACCGGCGTGGGCGACGTGGAGCTGGCGGTCGAGTCGATGAAGCTGGGGGCCTTCGACTACCTGTGCAAGCCGGTGGCGAGCGAGCGGCTCGTCGCCTGCCTGGACCGGGCGCTGGAGGGCTCCCGGCGCCGCGAGGAGCTGCACCAGCTCCAGGAGCAGGGCGGGCGTCAGGGGCCGCGCTTCCGCGAGGCGTTCAAGGACTTCGTCACCCAGGACAAGGCGCTCATGCGCACGCTCGGCGAGGTGGAGCGGATCGCGCTCAGCAACAACACCGTGCTCATCTGGGGGGAGAGCGGCACCGGCAAGGAGCTCGTGGCGCGCGCCATCCACGAGCTCGGGACGCGCGCCGGCAAGCCCTTCATCGCGGTCAACTCCGCCGCCTTCGCCTCCTCGCTCTTCGAGTCGCAGTTCTTCGGCCACGAGCGCGGCGCGTTCACCGGGGCCGACGCCGCCCGGCCGGGCGTGTTCGAGGAGGCCGACGGCGGGACGCTGTTCCTGGACGAGATCGGCGACGTGGATCCGTCGGTGCAGTCGAAGCTCCTGCGCGTCCTGCAGAGCGGCGAGTACTTCCGGCTCGGCTCCACGCGCAAGCGCGAGGCCGACGTGCGGATCATCGCCGCCACCAACAGGGACCTCGAGAAGGAGATCGAGGCGGGCCGGTTCCGGCGCGACCTCTACTACCGGATCTCGATCAGCACGATCTACGTCCCCCCGCTCCGCGAGCGAAAGGGCGACGTCGAGCTCCTCGCCTACTACTTCCTCGACCGCTACTGCCGGCAGAACGGCAAGACCATCCACCGGATCACCGAGCCGGTGATGGAGGTGCTCGAGGCCTACGACTTCCCCGGCAACCTGCGCGAGCTCGAGAACGTGATCGCGAGCGCGGTGGTCCTCGAGACCGGGAGCGCCCTCTCCGTCGCCGCGCTCCCGCCCCACCTGCGCGCGGTGGCGACGAAGGCCGAGGCCCGCGTGCCGCGCGAGGTCCGGCGGACCCTCGCCGACCTCGAGGAGGAGCACATCCGCGCGGTGATGAGCTACACGCAGGGCAACCGGAGCGCGGCGGCGCGCATCCTCGGCATCTCGCGGGTGGGGCTGCTCTCCAAGCTCAAGCGGCTCGGGATCGACGCCGACGCGCCGGAGCGCGCACCGGACGGGAAGCCGGAGCCCGAACCGGAGCGGTGAGCGCTCGTGGTTCGACAGGCTCACCACGAGCGGACCTTCCAGAAAGCCGCTCGCCCTGAGCCTGTCGAAGGGCGAGACCGAACGGATCGTGGACTCGCCCTTTCGGGTGACAACGACCCTTGCAGCCGAAACGCTCCTGATCGCGGCCACTTGGCCGGACTGTCAACGGAGTTGTCACCCCGCGCGGCCGGGGCGGCACCGCGAGGCCCAGTGATCCCGCGCACCTGGCGCCCTTCCTGGTGGCCCTCTCCTTGCTCTGGGAGAGGGCATGTTCGCTCACCAGCTCCCCCGCGCCCGCGCCGTGGCCGTCGAAGCGCCGCCGCCCTGGGCCGTACGTACCGTGAAGTGCTGCGTCCTCGGCATCCTCGGGCTCCCGCTCCTCGTGCCGCTCCTCCTCGCCGCGAGCTCCACGCTCGGGCCGGCGGCGGATCCGTGGCGGCGGATCGGGTTCTTCCTCTCGGTCGGCGTCTGGGTCGCCCTGTTCGTCGGCGCCCAGTACCTCACCACCGTCTTTCCGCCGGTTGCGAGGCGGCGATGAGCGTGAAGCTCTCCCGGCGCGCCTGGCTGGGGACGCTCGCCGCCGGCGCGGCCGCGGCCTCCCTGCCGCGGCGCGCGGACGCGCGGGAGGCGGTCCCTCCCGAGCCCGAGGCCGTCGGCCTGCTCTACGACTCCACCCGCTGCACCGGCTGTGAAGGTTGCGTCGCCGCGTGCAAAGAGTCGAACGGCCTCCCATGGCATGACGGGCCCGGCGGGCCCAGAGAGCTCGACTGCACCACCAAGACGGTGGTGAAGACCCGCACGCTCTCGAAGCCGGCCGCCGACGGCGCGAAGACCGCGTTCGTGAAGCGCCAGTGCATGCAGTGCGTGGACCCGTCCTGCGTCTCGGTCTGCATGCTCGGCGCGCTCCACAAGGAGGGCGCCGGCAAGCGCGACTCCGGGGGCGAGCGCAAGGGGACCGGCATCGTCGTCTGGGACCCGGAGCTCTGCCTGGGCTGCCGGTACTGCCAGATCGCCTGCGCCTTCACCGCGCCGAAGTTCGAGTGGCTGGAGGCCAATCCGCGGATCGTGAAGTGCGAGCTCTGCCGCCACCGCGCCGATCCGGCGAAGGGCGGCGCCCACGCCATCGCCAACCCGGCCTGCGCCGAGGTCTGCCCGGCGGAGGCGGTCGTCTTCGGCCGGCGCTCCGAGCTCCTCGCCGAGGCCCGCCGGCGGATGGCGGAGGCGCCGGGCCGGTACGACCCGAAGATCTACGGCGAGACCGACGGCGGCGGCACCCAGGCGCTCTACCTCGCGGGCGCCGGCGTCTCGTTCCGCGACCTGGGGCTGCCCGACATGCCGAAGAGCTCCCCGGCCTCGCTCTCGGAGACCGTCTCCCACGCGCCATACCTGCACGGCCTCACCCCCATCGCGCTGTACGCCGCGGCGGCCGCGTGGATCCGGCGGAACCGCAGGCGCGCCGAGCAGGCCCACGAGCCGCGAAAGGAAGACCCGAAATGAGCGGCCACCACCACCGCCCGCGGCCGATCGGGGGCCCCCTCCTCGACCGCTGGATGATCACCCTGCTCGCGCTCTTCGGCCTCGCCGAGGGCGTCATCGTCTGGCGATTCATCGCCGGCATCGGTGCGGTCAGCAACATGAACGACGGGTACGCCTGGGGCATCTGGGAGCCCGTCAACGTCGTCGTCTTCACCGGGATCGGCGCGGGCGCCTACTCGGTGGGCCTGCTCTGCTACCTGCTCAACCGCGGGCAGTACCACCCGCTCGTCCGGCCCTCGGTCCTCGTCGGCGCCATCGCCTACTCCCTGGGCGGCGCGTCGATCATCGTCGCCCTCGGCCGGCCGTGGAACATGTACTGGCTCGCCGTGCCCGGCATGTGGAACCTCTCGTCGGTGCTGCTCGAGGTGGCGATCTGCGTGATCGCCTACGTCTGCGTGCTCTGGATCGAGATGGCCCCGGCGGCGCTCGACCACGCCGCCTCGAGCGCCCACCCGCGCTGGTCCGCGTTCGGCCGCCGCTGGAGCCCGCGGCTCGCGAAGGCGATGCCGTACATCATCGCGCTCGCGATGCTCCTCCCGACGATGCACCAGAGCTCGCTCGGCGGCCTCATGCTCGTCGCCGGCCCGAAGCTCCACCCGCTCTGGCACACCTCGCTCCTGCCGCTGCTCGCGCTCGTCTCCTGCCTCTCGATGGGCCTCGGCACGGTGGTGGTGCTCACCGCCGCGATGCGGCACTCGTGGAACGCGAAGCACGACCACGAGATCCTCGTCGACATGTGCCGGGTGAACGGCGGGCTCCTCGTCCTCTTCGCCGGCCTCCGGCTCGCGGACCTCGCGGCGACCGGGAAGCTCGGGCTCCTCCTCGTGCCCGACTTCCACCTCGTCTTCTTCGTGCTGGAGATGGGCCTCTTCCTCCTCCCCGCCTTCGCCTTCCTCACGCGGCGGGCGGAGAGCCAGCGGGTGCGGGTGGCCGGCGCCGCCATGGCGCTCCTCGCGGGCGCGCTCTGGCGGGTGGACGCCTTCCTCACCTGCTACAACGGCGGCGAGTCGTGGAGCTACTGGCCGTCCTGGGGCGAGCTCGCGGTCACCGTGGGCATGGGGGCGTTCGGCGTGGCGGTGTTCATCGCCATGTCCCGGCTCCTGCCGGTGGTGGTCGTCCAGGAGACCCCGGTCCCGGCGTCGATCGCGGCCTTCGTGCTCTCGCGGTCGAAGGAGAACGCGCCTGCGGGCGAGGGTTGAGTGAGCGATCGGCACGACGCCGCGGGGACGGCGATCGCCGCCGCCGTGTGCCTGGCACGATCCGCCGGGGAGGCTCGTGCGAGTGGGGCATCACCCCGCGATCGCGCCGCAGCGAGCGGAAAGAAGCGCCGGGGAGACCCGCCATCCCCCTCCCGGGCACCCTCGGGCGCGCCCGATGCGCGTAGCGTGAGCTCCGAGAGGAGTTCACCATGAGAATACCTTGCCTGCATGTACGGGTTCCGTGTCTCGTCGTCGGGCTCGCGCTGCTCGGCTCCTGCGGCGGGGGAAACGGCGGGAACGGCGATCTGCCGCCCGTCGCCGTCACGCTGGCCGGTCCGGTGCTGCAGTCGGTGAGCGCGGAGACGGTCAGCGGCTCGATCGACACGAAGGGACAGGACACGGAGTACTGGTTCGAGTGGGGCACCGATGCGGCGCTGGCGAGCCCGAGCAGGACCACGACCGCGTCCCTGGTCGCCTCCTCGTCGGTCCAGACGGTGAACGAGACCCTGACCGGCCTGGCCGCCGGCACGAAGTACTTCTTCCGCCTCGTCGCCCAGAATCCGAGCGGGACGTCCCAGGGCCAGGTGAACCCCATGTACCACTACGCCAACATCGTCTTCGTGACCTCCAGCATCGGGACGGGCAATCTCGGAAGCTGGACGAACGCCGGTGGAGCGACCGGCATGGCGGCCGGAGACGCCGTGTGCCAGGCGCTGGCGAGCGCCGCCGGGCTGCCGGGCTCGTACAGGGCCTGGCTCTCGGATTCGACCGCATCCGCGAGGGACCGGATGGCGCACAGCAACGCGGCGTACATGCGGGTGGACGGGGTCAGGATCGGGACCGGCTGGTCCGACCTCACGGGCGCGTCTTACCTGGACAACCCCGTCGACAGGGATGAACAGGGGAGGGCCATCGCGGGCGAGCGCGTCTGGACCCACACCAGGCCCAACAGCACCTCGGGGTACGGAGTGGTGATCGGCGACGCCTGCCTGAACTGGACGTCGAGCAACATCACAAACGTGGGAGTCTTCGGCTCCACGGATAGCAGCAACTTCCTGTGGACCGAGGCGGCCGCCGTCCACTGCGAAGCCGCGAACCGGCTCTACTGCTTCCAGCAGAACACGGCGCTGCCCCAGGAGCACTGCAGCACGGGTTGCGCCGGTCCCCTCGGCTGGGTGTGGCACGTGAGCGCGTGCAGCAAGGGGCTCTACCAGGATCCGGACTGCCGCTACGTGTGCTGCCACTTCTACAGCGGCACGAGCAACTGCAACAACGTCCCGGCCACGTTCGGCGGGTACACGGTGAACGGGTGCTCCTACAACACCGGCGTGTACAGCATGTCCGTCACACACTCCGGTCAGAGCTTCAACGTGAGCTGCGAGGTCGAGTAGGCGAGCCCGACGCGGAGATCGCTCCGCTCGCGGCGCGGACCCCGAGCTGCGCGCGGAGTCGGACCCGGCGAACATCACCCCAGGCCGCGTCGAGGGCCCAGGCCGCGGCCTGGCGCGGCCTCGATGCGGCTCAGGAGCCGTAGACACCCAAACGCGGCGGTTCGATCGGGCGGAGCCGAGGCCCCGCCCGATCGCCGCGTTCCGCCGATCAGGTCCGAGCTTCCGCCCGCTCGCCCACGGTGAACCGCTGCGTGTCGCGCGCCCGCAGCCGCGGCGCGAGGAACGCGAGCGCGAGGCCCGCGAGGCCGACGAGCGCGTAGATCACGCGCGCGACGCCGCTCGCGTCGGTGGCGCTCGAGTTGCCGAAGATGGCGCGGACCAGGTCCCAGTTGAAGAAGCCGACCAGCCCCCAGTTCAGCGCCCCGATGATCGAGAGCCAGAGCGCCACCTGCGCCAGGCCGTTCTGCCCTTCGTTGCGTGCCATGAGATCCCCCGCGGGGACGGCCGCCCGTCCTGGCGGCGCGGGTGCCCCGAGCCGAATGGATGTGGACCCCGCGCGACAACGACAACCCGCGACCCGGAGTGCGAGCGCGTCGCCGGCGGGCGGTGGCCGGGCGGCTCACCGGCCGGCCGCGAGCGCGGCGAACTCCTCCGCCCCACCGGCCGGCGCCCGGGCGAACGTCCGGTAGTCCACGCGGTAGAGCCCGAAGCGCGGCTCGAACCCCTCCGCCCACTCGAAGTTGTCGGTGAGCGACCAGTGGAAGTAGCCGCGCACCGGGACACCCTCGGCCGCGGCGCGGGCGACCGCGTGCACGTGCGCGCGGAGGAAGGCCGCCCGCGCCGTCCCTCGCGCATCGGCGATGCCGTTCTCGGTCACGTGGATCGGCAGCCCGTACCGCCGGTGCGCGGCGCGGAGGAGGCGGAGCAGGCCCTCCGGGTGGATCTCCCAGCCGAGATCCGTTTGGGCTCCGGGGCCCGGCATGCGCGCGGTGAGCCCGGGGGCCGACGGCGAGAAGCGGACCATGTCGCGCGAGTAGTAGTTGAGGCCGAACCAGTCCACCGACCCGACCAGCTCCGGGAGCGGCTCGTCCAGGTGCGGGAACCCCGGGGCCGAGAACCGGAGCCGACCGGCGGCGATGGCATCATGGAACGCCCAGTTGAAGACACGGGCGCTCCCGCGAGCCGCGATCCCGTCGAGGAGGAACCAGGGGCGCGAAGGCTCGAAGACCCGCAGGTGCATGGCCACGCCGATCTTCGCGCGCGGCCGGGCGGCGCGGATGGCATCCGCCGCTTGCGCGTGCGCCCGGAGCAGGTTCGCGAAGGCGCCGACCGCCCGCGCCGGATCCTGCACCGCCGGCGGCCAGCTCCCCTCCACGAATCCCTTGAACATGAGCACGTTGGGCTCGTTGATCGTGCACCAGAGCTCGACCTCCCCGCCCAGCCTGCGCGCCGCCTCGCCCGCGAGCCGGCCGAACGCGGCGGGGAACTCCGGATCGAGCACGCCGCCCTCGAGCCAGCGCGGGAGCGTGAAGTGGTGCAGCGTGACCATGGGCACGATGCCCGCCGCCCGGAGCCGCCGGGCCTCGTCCGCGTAGTGCGCCCAGGCGGCTTCGTCCCGGCGCCCCGGCGCGGGCTCGACGCGGCTCCAGAGGATCGAGAACCGGTAGGCGTTGGCCCCGAGCCGCCGCATGAGCTCCACGTCCTCCGCGACGTGGTTCCAGTGGTCCGCGGCCCGCCCGCTCCGCTCCCCGCGCGCGATGCGCCCCGGCTGCTCCTCGAAGGTCCACCAGTCCTCGCCTCGGGCGCCGCCCTCGATCTGGTAGGCCGAGGTGGCCGTCCCCCACAGGAACCCCGCGGGCAGGCGCTGCGGCGCGGCGATCTCCTCCGGGGAGAACGGGGACGGCGTCCGTTCCAGCCACACCACCCCCAGGCACGCGAGGGCGTACATCGCCGTGAGCGCAGCCAGCAGGATGCCGAGGATCACGAGGCGCCTCCGGGGCAGCTGCAATCATACTTCGAGCTCGCCCTTCGACTCCGTTTACCCTGAGCGTAGGCCCGAAGGGCCGGAGTCGAAGGGCTCAGGGCGAGCGGGGGGTTGCAAGGCGCGGAGTCGAAGGACGACCACACGGCGTCAGCCCGGGCCGCTAGTCTACCGGTATGCGCATCGGGATCGTCGGTCTCGGCAGGCTCGGGGAATCCCTGGCTCGGGGCCTCACCGGTGGGGGCGGCGAGGTCTTCGGCTTCACCCGCACGGTCGAGCGAGGGCGTCAGATCGCGGCGCGGGTCCCTGGCTTCACCCTCCTCGGCTCGGCCGGCGAGGTCTTCGACACCTGCGATCCGGTCTTCGTCTGGATGAAGCCCTCCGACGCGGCGGAGCTCCTCGCGGCGAATCACGACGTCATCGCCGCGCGGCAGCCGCTGCTCGTGAGCTGCCAGCGCGATGCGCCGCTCGCGGACCACACGGGCCGCTGGGCCGAGTCTTTGCCCAACGTGAACCTCGCCACCGGCCAGGGCGTGACGCTCCTCGCCTTCCCACCGAGCGCGGCCGCCGAGGACCGCGAGCTGCTCCAGGCGATCCTCGCGCCCACCGGCGCCGTCCACGTCCTCCCGGCGGAGGATCTCACCTACTACTCCGCGCTCTGCAGCTGCGGGCCCGGGCTCTACGCCCGGCTGATGCAGCTCTACGCGGACACGCTCGCGGCGCGGCGAGGGTACGACCCGGAGCTCTGCCGCGCGCTCGTGCGGGACACGATCTCCGGCACCGTCGCGCTCCAGGAGCTCGACCGGATCGGCGCCGACGAGGTGGTCCGGCGCGTCGCCCATCCCGGCGGATCGACGGAGAAAGGGCTCGCCGTCCTCGAGCGGCAGTTCCCGGCGATGGCGGAGGAGATGCTCCGGGCGATGAAGAAGTGGTAGGGGTTCTGGCGTGGCCCGCCCGCCGGCGCTCGCGAAGCTCACCGTCCCGCGCATCTCACGCATCCTGCCGCGGCCGCGGCTCTTCAAGTCGCTGGACGGGGCGCTCCGCGGGCGGATCCAGTGGCTCGTGGCCCCGCCCGGCGCGGGCAAGACGGCGCTGGTCGCGAGCTGGCTCGAGGCGCGCAAGCTCCCGCCCATCTGGATCCAGCTCGACGAGGGCGACGGCGACGTCGCGACCTTCTTTCACTACTTGTCCCGGTCGGCCGGGCAGCGCGTCCGCGGCCGGCGCGCCCTGCCCGCCTTCACCCCGGAGTACCTGGCCGCGCCGGGCGGCTTCGCCCGCCGTTTCTTCCGTGCCCTGTGCGGGGCCGTGCGGCCGCCGTTCACGCTCGTGCTGGACGACTACCACGAGATCCGCGCCGACTCGCCCGTCCACGCCGCGCTGTCCGAGGGCCTGGCCGAGCTCCCCGACGGCGTCGCCGCGGTGATCCTGAGCCGGGGCGAGCCGCCCGCCGCGCTCGCGCGTCAGCGCGCGAGCGGCCGCCTCGACGTGCTGCGCGGCGAGCCGCTCTCGCTGAGTGAGCGTGAGGCCAGGGCGATCGCCGCGCTCTGGGGATACCGCGGCCGGGATCGCGACACGGTGCTCGCCCTCCACTCGCGCACCCAGGGGTGGGCGGCGGGCCTGGTGCTGCTCCTGGCAGCCTGGCGCAGGGCGGCGCACGATCGGCGGGCCGATGAGGACGAGCGGGCCCTCTTCGACTACTTCGCCGAGGAGGTCCTGGCATGCTCCGACGCGGAGACCCGCACGGTCCTGATGGAGACGGCCGCGCTCCCGCGCGTCGCGGCCGAGCAGGCCATCCGGCTCACCGGCGTGGCGCGCGCCGGCGAGATCCTCGGGGACCTCTCGCGCCGCGGGTACTTCGTGGAGCGCCACGGCGATCCGCCCACGTTCCGCTACCACGCCCTCTTCCGCGAGTTCCTGCTCGGCCGCGCCGAGAAGGCGCTCCCCCCGGACCGGCGTGCCGGCCTGCAGCTCGCCGCGGCCTCGGAGCTCGCGTCGGTGGGCCAGGTGGACGAGGCCTTCCACCTCTACGCCCGGGCGGGCGCCTGGAGGGAAGCCGCCGGGATCGCCTGCCGGGAGGCGCCGGGCCTGCTCGCGCAGGGCCGCGCCGAGACGGTGATCCGCTGGATCTCGAGCATGCCCGAGGAGCTCCGGAACACCGAGCCGTGGCTGCTCCTCTGGCTCGGCGCGGCCCGCTCGCCGTTCGATCCGCGCGAAGCCCGCGGGCCCCTCGAGAAGGCGTTCGACCGCTTCGTCGCCGGCGGTGACGCCGCGGGCGCGTACCTCGCCTGGTCGGCGGTGGCCGAGGGGCTCTTCTTCGAGATGGACGACCTGGCGCCGCTCGATCGCTGGCTCTCGATCCTCGGCGACCTCCTGCGGAGGTTCCCGCGACCGCCCGGACCCCACGTCGAGGCGCGGCTCGTCGCCACCGCCTTCGGCGCCTGCATGAACCGCCAGCCCGGGAGCCCGGAGCTCCGCGCCTGGGAGGAGCGCGCGATGTCGCTCGCGCTCTCGCCGGGCGAGGCGCGGCTCCGCCTGCCGGCGGGGCGCGAGCTGGCGTTGTTCTACGGCTGGTGGTCGATGGACCTCGCGAAGGGCCGCGTGGTCGTGGACACGCTCCGGCCCCTCGCGACGGGCAAGGGATCGGACCCCGCGAGCACGATCTTCTGGCACATCGCCGACGCGGACCTGCACCTGCACCTCGCGCACGTGGAGGCGTGCCTCGCGGCGGTCGATCGCGGCCTCTCGGTGGCGCGAGAGAGCGGCCTGCACCTCTGGGACTCGTTCCTCCTCCTGATCCGCTGCTGGGCGGCCCTGATGAAGGGCGACCTCGACGCTGCCTCACGCACGCTCGACGCGGTGGGCGCCGGCGCGGAGGGCGTGCCGAAGCTCGTCGCCTGCGGATACCACTACGCCGCCGGCGTGGTGGCCCGGCTCCGCGGCGAGGCGGGCCTCGCCCGCGAGCACGGCCGGATCTCGGTGGAGCTGTCGGTGGCCGGCGGCATGCCGCTCGCCGAGGCGTCCTGCCGGATGGCCCGGGCGCTCTCCGCGCCCGCGGAGACCGCACGCGCGGAGCTGGAAGGAGCGCTGGAGCTGGCCCGCCGCTGCGGGACGCGGCTCGTCCAGGTGGGGGCCCTGCTCGGCCTGGCGCTGCGCGACCTGCGCGACGGCGACGAG
>JAEZXM010000116.1 GCA_023419875.1 Pseudomonadota bacterium
GGACGGAGCGGCTCCACCTCCGACACCCGCACGTTGACGACGGCGCCGTTCCGCTCGACGCGGCCATGCGCGACGAGGAAGGACGTCCCGCGCACGAACACCCGGTACTTCTCGTAGACGTCGGGCATCACGACGAGGTTCGCGATGCCCGTCTCGTCTTCCAGGCTCACGAACACGATCCCCGCCGCGGTCTCGGGGCGCTGGCGGACGATCACCATGCCCGCGATCTCCACCGGCGCACGATCCGGCATCCGCTGGAGCTCGCGCGCCGTCCGGACCTTTCCGCTCGGGAGCGACGGGCGGACGACCGCCATCGGGTGGCTCCGGACCGAGAGGCCGGTCGAGGCGTAGTCGGCGGAGATCTCCTCGGCGGCCGTGGCCGCCGGGAGGTCCGGCGCCGGCTCGGGCGGCGCGACGCCCGCGAAGAGGTCGCCGCCGTCCGCCTCCATCCCCAGGCTCCGCCAGACCGCGTCGCGCCGGTCGCCGGCGAGCGTCCCCAGCGCGCCCGCCTCGGCGAGCCGCACGAGCCACGCGCGTGAGAGCTGCGCCCGACGGACGAGGTCCCCGAGCGAGGCGAAGCCCCCTGCCGCCCGCGCCGCCGCGATCCCCTCCCCCACGGCGCGCGGCAGGCCGCGGATCGTGTGGAGCCCGAGGCGGAGCGCGGGAACCTCGCCCGCCTCGGCCGGCACCCCCGGCACCTCTCCCTCGAGCACCGAGTCCCACGCGCTCGCCGTCACGTCCGGTGGCCGCACGACGACGCCGTGCCGCTTCGCGTCCTCGACCAGGGTGTGCGGCGCGTAGAACCCCATCGGCTGGCTGTTCAGGAGCGCGCAGGCAAAGACCGCCGGGTGGTAGCGCTTCACCCACGCGGAGGCGTAGACGAGCAGCGCGAAGGAGGCTGCGTGCGACTCCGGGAAGCCGTAGCCCGCGAAGCCGAGCAAGTGCTGGAAAATCTTCTCCGCGTCCGCGGCAGCGATGGACCGCTCCGCCATCCCCATGACGAGCCGCGCCTTCATGGCCGCGAGCCGTTCGTGCGAGCGGCGGTGGGTCATCACCCGGCGGAGCTCGTCCGCTTCGCCCGGCGTGAACCCCGCCGCGACCACCGCGAGCCGCATCGCCTGCTCCTGGAAGAGCGGAACGCCGAGTGTCTTCGCCAACACCGGCTCGAGCGGCGCGTACGGATAGGTGACCGGCTCCTTGCCGTCGCGGCGGCGGAGGTAGGGGTGGATCATCCCGCCCTGGATCGGCCCGGGTCGGATGATGGCCACCGAGATGACGAGGTCGTAGAAGTTGCGGGGCCGCAGGCGTGGGGCGAGCCCCATCTGCGCACGCGACTCCACCTGGAAGACGCCGATCGAGTCCGCCTGGCAGAGCATGTCGTAGACCGCCGGGTCCTCGGCCGGGATGATCGCCAGCGAGTCGGGGTGCGGGACCGGTGTATCCAGCACCGGCGCAGGGCAATGGCGGGCGAGCTGCGCGAGCGCCCGGGAGAGCGCGGTGAGCATGCCCAGGGCGAGGAGGTCCACCTTGAGCAGGTCGAGCTCGGCGAGGTCGTCCTTGTCCCACTGCACGATGGTCCGGTCCGGCATCGCAGCCGGCTCGATGGGCACCGTCTCGCAGAGCGGCCGCCTCGTGATCACGAACCCGCCCACGTGGATCGAGAGGTGGCGCGGGAAGCCGTACAGCTCGGCGGCGACCGAGAGCGTGAGCCGCACCCGCTCCGAGTCCGCGGCGTCGAGCCCGGCGCGGGAGATCACCTCGGGCCCGACGGTGTCCAGGCTCTCGTACGACCCCACCTGCTTCGCGAGCCGATCCACCTGCGCCTGCGAGAGGCCGAGCGCCTTGCCCACGTCGCGGAGCGCCGACTTCGCGCGGTAGGTGATCACCTCGCACACCATGCCGGCGCGATCCCGTCCGTACCGCTGGTAGACGTACTGCATCACCTCCTCGCGCCGCTCGTGCTCGAAGTCCACGTCGATGTCCGGCGGCTCGCCGCGCTCGGCGGAGATGAACCGCTCGAAGAGGAGCCCCATCCGCACCGGATCGATCGACGTGATCCCGAGCACGAAGCAGACCGCCGAGTTGGCGGCGCTGCCCCGCCCCTGGCAGAGGATCCCCCGCTCGCGGGCGAACCGGACCACGTCCCAGACGGTGAGGAAGTAGCTCGCGTACCCGAGCTCTTCGACGAGGTCGAGCTCCTTCGCGAGCTGCCGGGCCACGTCCTCCGGCGGCTCGCCGCCGTACCGCCATCGCGCCCCTTCGTGCACCAGGGCGCGGAGGAGCTGCATGCCGGTGAGGGCGCCTCCCCCACGTTCGCCCTTCGACTCCGGCCCTACGCTCACGGCGAGCGGAGCAGGAGCAGAAGGGCCCGCCGCACTGGCCCGCAGCACCGGCGCGGTGACCGGCACCGCCGGCCGCTCCGCCTGGTGCGGGCTCGAGGTCGCCACCTCCGCGCCGCCCGCCAGCGCCGCCGCTTCCACCAGCACCGGCGGCAGCGGGTGCTCGCCCCGGATCTCTTCCAGCCGGAACCGGCAGGCGCCGGCGATCTCCGCCGCCGCCTCGAGGCCCTCGGGGAAGTCGCTCCAGAGCCGGGCCATCTCTTCCGGTCCCTTGAGCGTCCGTTCCGCGTTGGGGAAGAGCGTCCGCCCGGCCTTCTCGACCGTGGTGCCGTGACGCACGCAGGTGAGCACGTCCTGGAGAACCTGCCGCGCGCGATCGTGCGTGTGCACGTCGTTCGCGACCGCCACGGTGATCCCCAGCCGGCGGCCGGCCGCGCGCGAGGCCTGGATCCGCGCCTCCTCGCCGGCGACGCGATGGCGCGAGACGAGGAGCGCGAGCCTCTCGCCGAAGGCCTCCCGCAGCCGCGCCGCGGCGTCGCCGTCCGCGCCCGGGAGGAGCGCGAAGAGACCGCGCGCGCCCGCCGCGACGGCCGCGAACGGCACCTGGACGTCCTCCTTCTCGCGCCGTGCGGGACCACCCTCCCCGCCGGCATCGGACGAGCGGGCCGCGCCAGCGTGCCCGCAGTGCGCGCGCGTCGCGAGCCGGCACAGGCTCGCGTACCCGTCACGGTCCTGCGCGAGCAGCACGAGGCGCGTGGTCCGGACCGGAACGAGCCCCGCCACGTCCAGCTCCGCACCCACGACGAGCGGGAACCCGAGCCGCCGCGCCTCCGCGTGCGCCTTCACCACCCCGTAAAGCCCGTTCACGTCGGCGAGCGCCAGCGCCGCGAGCCCCAGCTCCGCGGCGCGACGCACGAGCTCCTCCGGGTGGCTCGCGCCCTCGAGGAACGAGAAGCACGACTTGCAGCGGAGCTCGGCGTAGCGCGGGGCCATGACTCGGAGTGATCAGTCGAAGAACCCGTGAAGCCAGAGCCGACCGTCGGCGCCGTCCCGGTAGATCCAGCAGTCGCCGAGCCCCTCCAGCCGGACGCGGTAGTAGTCGCGGTCGAACCGCTCCGACCACCACTCTCCCGCGAGCCGCTCCGGCCCCTGCCACGCCAGCACCGCCCGGTCCGTCCCGCCCACGCGGACCGCCGTGAGCCGCCCTCCCTCCCCCTCCGCGACCACCAGCTCGGGCGCAGGCAAGAGCCGCGTGGGCCGGTGCGCCGCCTCCTCCGGCACCTCCGCCGACCCACCGCGGCGTCGCGGACCCGACGAGAACGGCACCGTCCTGTACGCGCCCTCCGGCCTGTACCGCGCCACCGGCTCCGCCGCGAACAGCGCCCCATCTCCGAGCCGCACCGCGAGCCGCGCCAGAACCGCCTCCAGCGCCGCCACCGCCTCCGGCCGATCTCCGAACGCGAGCTGCTCGACCGCGATCGGCGCGACCTCCACCGCGAGGAGCCGGAGCGCGACCACCGGCGCCGGGAGGCGCAGGTTGAAGAGGTGCTCCTTGAGCGGCCCGAGCCAGCGCGCCGCGGTGGCGGTGGGCTGGGCGAGCGGCGCGTCGATCCGCTCCTCCCCGCGGGGATCGAGCTTCAGGACGAGCCGGAGGCGCGTCGCCCCGAGCCCGCGACCGCCGAGGCGTGCCGCCACCCGGTCCGCGAGCCTCTTCAGCGCGAAGAGGAGCGGCTCCGCGCTCTCCGCAGGCCCCTCCAGCTCGAGCCCTTCCTCCGGCAGCGTCTCGGGCGTGTAGGGCACGAGCGGCGTGTCGTCCTCGCCGCGCGCGAGGCGAGCCGCGGCCACGCCCTCCGGCCCGAAGCGGTGGGCGAGCGTACCCTCGGGCAGCCGCGCGAGCGCGCCCGCGTCGCAGATGCCGACCTCTGCGAGCCGCGCCGCCACCGCCGGCGCGAGCCCGAGCGCAGTGAGCGGCAG
>JAEZXM010000160.1 GCA_023419875.1 Pseudomonadota bacterium
GAGCGCGTACGTCGTGACGTTCTCGCTGCCGACGGTGACCGACATCGTGGGCCCGATCGGCCCGATGGCCGAGAGGCGCAGGCCGGAGAGCGTGTCATTCCACCAGTTGCTGCTCGGGGTCGTCGTCGCGTCGAACAGGGTCTTGTACCCTTCGTGAAACAGATCACCGTCGGCGCCGCTCCGGAGGTTCAGCTCGAGCTCGAACAGCCCGTCCGCCTGCTCGACGGAGAGCTCGTAGTGGCGGGTCGGCGTCATGTCCTGGTAGTCGTGGTTTCCTTCCTCGTCCACGTGCCACACGAGGAGACCCTGGTCGGGCGCGCCGGAGTTCCAGCCGACCTTCTGCATGTATTCGATGACGAAGTACTCCCTGGAGTTGTTGGGATTGTCGTAGCGCAGGCAGGTGTCGTCGTTGGGGCGGAGGGCGTACGTCTGGTGGACGTCGTTCACCCGGACGCAGGTGATCCAGCCGGCCCACATCCGGAACGGAGCGCACGGGATGTTCGTCTCCATCGCGAAGCCGCCCGCGCTCTTCGAGTCGCCGTCGTAGTCGTACGTGTCCGGCCAGCCGAAGAACGAGTGCCCGAGCTCGTGGCGGTGCGTGCTGAGGGAGACCGGGACGCGGGTGCCCAGGTTGCTCATGTAGTAGCGCGCGATCCGCACTCCCTCGGACGTCGTGTACCGGGCGCTGCTCGCGTGCGGCCAGAGCGAGTTTGCCCAGCCGTTGGCGATGACGTCTCCGGCGTAGACCACCGCCAGCGAGCTGAGCGCGCCGTTGATGACCGTCAGCGTCTGCAGATCGACGTTCGCGTCGACGTAGGCGTAGACCTCCTGCATCAGCTCGGTGGCGGCGCTGTAGTCACCCTCGCCGCCGTGGAGGTAATGGCTGGTCGGGTACGCGGCGCGGTAGTACGCGGTGACCTGGTGATTCACGCTCACCGAACCGTACGAGATGGTCTCGCTCCAGGTGCGGATGGAGCCGCGCGCGTCGCCGTACGAGGCGCCGTTGAACGCGTTCACGAGCTCGGACTGCGCGATCGTTGCGGGCCGATCCGAGAAGTCGACCAGCACGACGAGGCCGGTGACGGTCCCGGTCGGCGCCGCGGGCAGAACGGAGAGAACGTTCGACCGGGCGGCGGACCGCGCTCCGGGGAGGTTCCAGGGCGCGGGCGTGCCGCCCCAGAGGTGCTTCAGGGCGGCGTCGACCCGACGCTTCCGCTGTGCCGGGCCGTGCCGCAGCCCTCGCACGATCCCCTGGCGCCGGAGAACCGCCTCGACTGCCGGACGAGTCCGGTGGCCGCGGACCCCGTTCACGGTCGTCTCCTCGTCGCCCCGGTACGGGATCCCGGTGGAGACGAGGTCGCCGTCCGGTGTCTTCCTCGCGTAGCAGATCTCCCGCGTGGTCGGATCGACGGCCAGAGCATAGCCGTCGGTGCTCTCCGCGCGGGCGTAGTGCTCATCGCCGTGCACCACGACCTCGACCGCGGTGCCGTCGGGTTGCCGGAGCGTGAAGTGCTCGCCGGCGTGGGGGTACGCCAGCGCGGCCCGCGCTCCGAGGGCGCAAACGGCGGCACACAGCGAGCGCGCGAACCAGCGGCTGCGGCGAGGCGATGAGGGTCGCATCCGTCGTTCCCCTGGAGCGTGTTTCCACTATCGGAGAAGACAGTACGCGATCGCGATCGGATCCGTTGCTTGCTTGGATGCTCTCACCCGATCGGGCGGGCGGGAAATGTCGGAGAGGGTACGCAAAGGCACCCGACCGCTCACCACGCGACGGCGGCCACCTCGTCGTACCGACGCCCGCTCATCGGGAGCTGCAGCAGGCTTCCGCGGTGGGTGAAGGCCGGGTCGTCCTTCGCGCGGTCGGGCCCCGGCGGCGTGGAACGCGAAACCGTCGATGCTCTTGGGATCCTCACGGCTTGGCCGAGGGCCTGAAAACGGGTCGCCCTTCGGTGTCGGTCGGACGCCGGCCCGGCGGAGGGCGTGAAGCAATCTGAAACGGTTCAGAACGGCATACGGTCCGATCGGAACGTTGACAAGTCGCTCCCGGTGGAGCGATGGTCGCCCTCGACGATCAGTAAAAACGGCCGCGGCAAACCCGGCGAGCTCCGTCGGGGAGCCGCATTTCCCGTTCACCCGTGGAGTACACAATGAAGAGCCCTGGACGTAAGGCGCGCTGGGCGCTGGCTGCCGCGATCGCGGCGGTCGCGTTCCTGAGCGTGGGATGCGGCGCCCCGGAGGAGAAGCCGGCCGCGACGCAGAACCAAGCCGGCGTGATCATCACCTCGAGTCAAACCGGCACGGATGGTCTGTGGTACTCGTTCTGGACCGACGGCGGAGGATCGGTCCAGTTCAACCTGCTGGGCGGCGGTCACTACGCTTCCAACTGGAGCAACGTCGGGAACTGGGTCGGCGGCAAGGGCTGGCAGACCGGTGGCCGCAAGACCGTCACCTACTCCGGCACCTTCAACTCGCCCGGCAACGGCTACCTGGCCCTCTACGGTTGGACCACCAACCCGCTCATCGAGTACTACGTCGTCGAGAACTACGGCACCTACAACCCGAGCACCGGCGCCACGCGACTGGGCAGCGTCAACAGCGACGGCGGCACCTACGACCTCTACCGGACGCAGCGGGTCAACCAGCCCTCGATCATCGGCACCGCCACCTTCTATCAGTACTGGGCCGTCCGGACCGTGAAGCGCACGGGCGGGACGATCACCACCGGCAACTTCTTCGACGCGT
>JAEZXM010000383.1 GCA_023419875.1 Pseudomonadota bacterium
AAGTAGAGCGCCATCGCCCAGCCGGAGAGCAGCGGGCCGTCGGGCGTGATGATCACCTGCCCGAGCGCGAACAGCGGCACGAGCATCCCGGCCCCGAGCGCGAGCAGCGCCGCCCGGGATCCGAACAGGCGCCGCACCGCGAGCCAGAAGAAGACCGAGAACACGACCGAGTGGAGCGCCGCGGCGAGCCGGACGCCGCGCTCGGTCGTCCCCGCGAGCGCCGTGGTGAGCGCGATGGTCCAGGACGCGAGCGGCGGGTGGTCGAAGTAGCTCAGGTCGAGCCGCCGGCTCCACTCCCAGTAATAGGCCTCCTGGGGCGACAGCGCGAGCAGGCCGCCGTACCAGACGTGGAAGAGCGTCACCGCTCCGAGCAGCGCGAGCGCGAACCGGTCGAGACGCGGATCGCGCGAGGCGAGGGTGGGGCTCGGCGGGGGCAGCTCGGGGGAGGCGAGCACGGCCCCGAGCCTACTCCCTTCTTCACCGCCGCGGCGCGTGCTTCGGGGAGCCGCTCGGCTGGGGCGCGACGCGGCGCATGGCCGGCGTGAGAATGAGCTCGTAGGGCACGTGCTGCATCCGCCCGTTCCTGTGCACCCCGGGGTTGCGGAAGATCTCGTACGCCTTCTGCATCATCTGCTCGGGGTTCTGCCGGATGGCCGCGAGGTGCAGGTCGGTGAGCAGGTTCATCAGGGGGTGATAGTCGAACACCCCGTAGTGCACCGGCCGGCAGGCCGCCGGCGCCTCGGCGAAGTAGCGGACCAGGCCGTCCAGCGCGGGCAGCGAGTTCACGAAGATCGCGGCGATGTCGGTCGAGCTGCGGAACAGGAGCTCGAACTTCCGGTAGGCCGAGTCGGCGTCGAACAGCGTCTCGACGAACTGGTCCGCTCTCCACTCCAGCCCGCGCTCGCCCAGCGCGGCGTGGAACCCCGCGAGCCGTTGCCTCGTCACCACGTGGTCGGCCATGCCGCCGACGTAGTAGAGCCGGCCCTCCCGCCCGGCCGACTCGAGCGACTCGAGCAGGAGCCGGGTGAGCACCAGGCTCGCGTCGGAGTTGTCGGTGGAGACGGTGTGCTTGTCGCTCTCCTGCGCGTCGAGCACGATCTGCCGGATGCCGGCGCGGTCGCAGAGCGCCGAGACGTCGGCGAGCGCCGTCGGGTTCGCGGTGAACACGCACTCGACGTTCTGGGAGAGGAAGTAGTCGACCGTGTCGAGCTCTTCCCGCCGGTCGTAGTTGGTCACGGCGATGAGGGCGAGCTTCTGGTCCAGGCGGGCGAGGCGCTCGAACGTCTCGGCCATCTCCCCGAAGAAGAGGTTGTCGAGGGTGGGGACGACCAGGCCGAGGAGGTTCGTGGTCCGGTTGCGCAGGCTCCGCGCGTGCAGGTTGGGGCGGTAGTTGTGCTCCTTGGCGGCGGCGAGGATGAGGTCCCGCGCCTCGGTCGAGATGTTGAACTCCTCGGCCCGGCCGTTGAGGACCATGCTCACGGTGGTGATGGAGTACCCGGTCAGCGCCGCGAGGTGCTTGAGCGAGGTGCGGCGGGTCTCCCCGGGCTCGCCGGCGAGCTTGCGGGGGCGCTTCGAGGGGGACATGACGCGATGATAGCGCGGGCCCCGAGGTGCCGGGCCCCTTTCCCCGGGATCCGGCTCAGGAGCCCTTCCGCAGCTCGAACCAGAGATACGTGTACGGCGCGAGCGTCAGGAAGTAGGGCGGCTTTCCGATCCTGGGGAACTCGGTGTACCCGAGCATCTCCACCGGGACGTAGCCCTCGAAGGCCGCGAGGTCCAGCTCCGCGGGCTGCGCGAAGCGAGACACGTTGGCGACGCAGAGGAGCACATCGTCCTCGTGGCGGCGGACGTAGGCGAGGATCTTCCGGTTCTTCACCGGCAAGAACTCCATGCTCCCGCGCCCGAACGCCCGGAAGAGCTTCCGCAGGGCGATCGTGTTCCGCATCCAGTGGAGGAGCGACGAGGGATCGCGCTGCTGCGCCTCGACGTTCACCGCGTGGTACCCGTAGACGGGATCGGAGATCGGCGCGGCGTAGAGCCGACCCGGATCGGCGCGGGAGAACCCGGCGTTGCGGTCGGGGCTCCACTGCATCGGGGTCCGCACGCCGTTGCGGTCGTGCAGGTAGATGTTGTCGCCCATCCCGATCTCGTCCCCGTAGTAGACGATGGGCGTGCCCGGGAACGAGAACAGGAGCGAGTGGAGGAGCTCGATCCGGCGGCGGCTGTTGTCCACCAGCGGCGCCAGCCTCCGGCGGATGCCGACGTTGAGCTTCATCCGCGGGTCCTGGCTGTACGCGAGGTACATGTAGTCCCGCTCGTCGGCGGTCACCATCTCCAGCGTCAGCTCGTCGTGGTTGCGGAGGAAGAGCGCCCACTGGCAGCTCTCGGGGATCGGCGGGGTGCGGCCCATGATCTCGACGATCGGCTCCACGTCCTCGAGCCGCAGCGCCATGAAGATCCGCGGCATGAGCGGGAAGTGAAAGGCCATGTGGCACTCGTCGCCCTCGCCGAAGTAGGGGCGCACGTCCGCGGGCCACTGGATCGCCTCGGCCAGCAGCAGGCGCCCGGGGAAGTGCTCGTCCACGAAGGCGCGGATCCGGCGGATGACGGCGTGCGTCTCGGGCAGGTTCTCGCAGTTGGTCCCGTCGCGCTCGACGAGGTAGGGCACGGCGTCGAGACGGAACCCGTCCACGCCGATCTCACCCCAGAACCGCAGCGCGTCCAGCACCTCGCCGACCACCGCCGGGTTGTCGTAGTTGAGGTCGGGCTGGTGCGAGAAGAACCGGTGCCAGTAGTAGGCCTTCGCCTCCGGGTCCCAGGTCCAGTTCGACTTCTCGGTGTCGGTGAAGATGATCCGCGCGTCCGGGTACTTCTGGTCGGTGTCGCTCCAGACGTAGAAGTCGCGCGTCGCCGAGCCCGACGGCGCGCGCCGGGCGGCCTGGAACCACGGGTGCTGGTCGGAGGTGTGGTTCACCACCAGCTCGATCAGCACCTTGATGCGGCGCGCGTGGGCCGCGGCGACGAGCTGCCGGAAGTCGTCGACCGTGCCGTAGTCGGGGTGGATGCCGCGATAATCCGAGATGTCGTAGCCGTCGTCGCGGAGCGGGGACGGGAAGAGCGGGAGCAGCCACAGGCAGGTGATCCCGAGCTCCTGGAGGTAATCGAGCTTCTCCACGAGCCCGCGGAGATCGCCGATGCCGTCCCCGTTGGCGTCGTGGAACGCCTTCACGTGGGTCTCGTAGATGACCGCGTCCTTGTACCAGAGCGGGTCGATGGAACGCCTGCGCGGGGCCGCCAACGGCACCTCCCTCTGCGATGGTGATAGCCCTTCCCGGCGTGGAAGGCAGGTTTGCCGACGCCGGCCGGCGGTGCGACCGGGCGGATCCTCGGTCCGGAGGGGTGTGGACCCCACACAGGGCTCGCGTTCCTGTCGCACTCCGTCGAGTGAATCCCCTCCGGAGGTGAGCATGGCGGCGATCCGAAGGCAGGTCACGCGTGAGGTGGTGAGCATCGAGGCCTCCGAGCCGATGCGGGCGGCGGCCCAGGTCATGGAGGAGCGCAAGATCGGATCGGTGGCCGTGCGGGACGGCGCGCGGATCGTCGGGCTCGTGACGGAGCGTGACCTGATGCGGACCGTGTGCGTGCTCGGCGTCGATCCCCGCCGGCCCGTCCGCGAGGCGATGCGCACCAGCATCCCGCGCGTGGAACCGGCCACGAGCGAGGCCGACACGGCCGAGTTGATGCGCGATCACACCACCCGCCACCTGCTCGTGGAGGAGAACGGGGAGGTCGTGGGCGTCGTCTCGATGCGCGACATCATCCAGCTCATGATCGACGAGAAGGAGCACCTGATCGGTCAGCTCCAGGCGTACATCGAGGGGCATTGAGCGGGAATGGGGCCTGAGGCCCTGTCGTTCTGCCCCTCCCGGGACCTTCCAATCGGGGGTCTGCCGTGACTACTCGCTTGGGACGCCGGAGGGCGACCGAGCATGCGGATTGCGCTGTTGCGAGAGACGGCGGAGGGCGAGCACCGCGTTGCGCTCATCCCCGAGAACGTGACGCGCCTCGTCAAGGCCGGGCACGAGGTGAGCGTCGAGCATGGGGCGGGGACGGCCGCGGGCTTCCTGGACGAGGCGTACGAATCGGCCGGGGCGCGCATCGTGGACGCGGTTGCCGCGGTGGAGGGCGCCCGGGTGGTCGCGCTGGTACAGCGGCCCTCGGAGGCGCAGATCGACGCCCTGCCCGCGGGCGCGACGCTGATCGCGCTGCTCGCGCCGCACCGGGGCCGGGAGCTCCTCGAGCGGCTCGCCGCGCGCGGTGTGGACGCGATGGCGATGGAGCGCGTGCCGCGCTCCACCCGCGCCCAGGCGATGGACGCCCTCTCCTCGCAGGCGTCGCTCGCAGGCTACAAGGCCGTGCTCCTGGGCGCCGCCTCCCTCCCCCGCATCCTCCCCATGATGACCACCGCCGCGGGCACGCTCGCGCCCGCCAAGGTCTTCGTCATCGGCGCGGGCGTGGCCGGGCTCCAGGCAGTGGCCACCGCCCGGCGGCTCGGCGGCGTCGTGTCCGCCTTCGACGTGCGACCGGTGGTGAAGGAGCAGGTCCGGTCGCTCGGGGCCGCGTTCGTCGAGGTCCCGGCGGTCGCCGCCGAGGGCGCGGGCGGCTATGCCAAGGAGCTCGGTCAGGACGAGCAGGCGCGGGTGCTCGCCGCCGTGGGCGCGCACATCAAGGACATGGACCTCGTC
This sequence comes from Pseudomonadota bacterium, assembly GCA_023419875.1. Lineage (GTDB taxonomy): Bacteria > Myxococcota > Myxococcia > Myxococcales > Anaeromyxobacteraceae > Anaeromyxobacter. The sequence continues at coordinate 4,746 of JAEZXM010000383.1, forward strand.
GTCACCACCG
>JAEZXM010000454.1 GCA_023419875.1 Pseudomonadota bacterium
GTCGGCCGCGGACGCGGCCCAGAGGCGTCTCGAGCGCGCCCGGCGCCGCTCGCGAGAGCTCGCCCACCGCGCGGACGACGCTGCCCGCCTCCTCGCGAGCGCAGCCCGGCGGGAGCGGAAGGAGCAGCTCCGGCTCGCCCAGAGCCTGCTCGCCGCGCTGGAGCGGGACCGCTACGAGTATCTTCGAAACGCCGCGGCCCGGCGCAGCACCGAGGCCGCCGCCGGGCGGCCCGCGCCGGAGGAGGCGCGCTCCCCCGCCGATCGCCGCCCGGCCTCGGGGCGGGTGGCGGTCTGAGACGCTCAGGCCCGCGAGGACCTTCCCAGCCACTGGAGGATCCGCCCCGCCGCGACCGCAACCGCCGTGTCCACCCGGAGCACCCGTTCACCGAGCGAGAACGTGCTCCACCGGTGCGACTCGAGCAGCGCGGCCTCGTACGGTGTGAACCCGCCCTCGGGGCCGATGGCCAGGGCGACGTCGCCCGTTGCGGGCGGCGCCGGGAGCGTCGCGGCCACGCCGGGGTGCGCGAGGAGCCGCACCGGCGCGGGAAGGAGCCCGGCGAGCTCGTCCTCGACGAGCGGCTTGAAGAGACGGCGGACCTGCACGTCCGGAACGATCGTGTCCCGCCCCTGCTCGAGCCCGAGCAGGAGCTCCGCGCGCAGCGCGGCCGGGTCGAGCGCCGGCGAGCCGAAGTAGCTCCGCTCCACGCGCCAGCTCCCGCACAGCACGAGCCGCTTCACCCCCATCGACGCGACCGCCTGGAGCACGCGGCGCAGGACCTTGGGCCGCGGAAGGGCGAGCAGGAGCTGGAGCGGCGCGGGGGGCGGCGGATCGCGGTCGAGCACGAGCGAGAGCACGAGCTCGTCCTCGCCGGAGGCGACGACCTGCGAAAGGCCCATCCGTCCGCCCACCACCCCCGCGCGGAGGCGTTGTCCCGGCGTGGCGGCGAGGACCGCGTGCGCGTGCCGGGCCCTGCGTCCGGAGAGGCGCACGGTCCCGTCCGCCCGGATCTCCTCCGGCTCGACGAGCAACAGGTTCATGACGGCCCTGGAGACTACCCCGCGGGCAGCTCGGCGTCCGCCGCGGCCTCGCCGAGCGTGGTCCGGACCAGCTCGAGCAGCGCCCCGTAGGTGACCGGCTTTCCGAGCGCGCGGACCGCCCCGGCGGCGAGCAGCTCGTGCCGCGCCGCCTCGTAAGCCGACAATCCGATGGAAGGGACGACCCGGAGGCGTTCGTCCTCGGACGCGCGCAGGGCCCGGATGAGCTCCGAACCGGTCATGCCCGGCATCACCTGGTCCACGAGGCAGAGATCCGGAGGCGAGAAGTGCGCGACCTCGATCGCCTCTTCTCCCGAGCTGGCGGCGATCGCGACGTAGCCTTCGGACTCGAGCGCCTGGGCGATGAGCGTCCGGAGGGTGTCGTTGTCATCCACGACCAGGATGCGGGCTGCGCGTGCCACACTTCTACCTACTCCGCGAGATCCGGCAGCGGTATCCCGTAGCTCCCCGACCATTGCCAGGGGGCGTGCCGCCGCCCGGCTTCGCTGGGGTGCACCTCCCGCACGGTTCACTCCTGGGGGGCTCACGCGCCGCAGCCCCGCCGGTCCCCTGGCCCTGCCCTGCCCGCCTCCCTAGCTTCGGTCGAGGGGACGGGGGGAGAAGGTCGAACGGAGATGGGTGGTACGGGGGTCGCTGAGGTCTGGGAGAAGGGGGTCGCCTGGCTTCGCAGCGCGTCCGGGCGGCTGGAGGCGCGCCGCAGGCGGCTGGAGGCGCGGCGGATGACGCGCGAGGCACAGGCCGGCAAGGGTGCCGCGATCGCGCGGAGCTGGCTCGAGGCCGAGGTCGCGGCCCGGCTCGCCGTACGCTCCGGCGTCCGCTCCGAGGACTTCCTCCGCTCCCGCCTGGCCCGCTACGCGGCCTCGCTGCCGCTCCCGCTCGAGGCGCTCGGCGTCGACGTCCGGATGGAGAACGGCGAGCCGGTCGTCCGGACCCGGTCCCGCCCCGCGTCCCTCGAGCCCTGGGCGCCCGCCCCTCACGAGCAGCGCGAGCTCGATCAGGCGCGCGCGGAGGTGCGAACCCTCTCGGAGCGCGCCGCCGCCGCGCGCGAGCGGCTCGAGGCCCTGCTCCGCGCCGTCGCCGATGACCTCGCGTCGGGAAAGCTCGCCGCGAACCCCGAGCTGCTCGAGGCCTCGCCGGAGCAGCGCGGGCGGCCGCCCGTCCCGCCCGGAGGCCCGCAGGCTTTCTTGAAGGTCTTCGCTGCGGCGCTCCTCGGGGCAGCGGCGCTGCGCATGTCCGCGCCCGCGCTGGCCCTCGCCGGGCTCTCCGCCGACGACCTCGCGTACGCGTTCGTCGCTGCGCCGGTGCCCGCCGGCGCAGCGCTGCTCTTCGGCGCCGCCGCTGCCGTCGCGGTGTTCGCGTTCCTGAACCTCGCCGTGCAGCGCGGCCTGGAGCTCCTTCGCGGCGCGAGCGCCCCGCGCAGGCCGGCGGTGCTGGCGCTGGCCGCTGGTGCGGCGCTGTCGCTATCGGCGGCGGTCGCGCTCGCGGCGGTGAAGCCGGCGGTGCTCGCGACCCCGCTCCTCCTCGTCGTCGTGCCGCTGGGCGCGGTGTTCCTCGTCGGACAGGCCGAGCGGCTGGCCGCGGCCCGGGCCGAGGCGCTGACCGCCGCGCTGGAGTGGGACCGCACCCAGG
>JAEZXM010000485.1 GCA_023419875.1 Pseudomonadota bacterium
CGCCTCGTGCGCGGCCCGGGCATCGGCGAGCGCGGCCCGCACCTCGGCCAGCTCCTCGGCGACGCGGGTCACGTCGATCCGGTTGCCGTCGAGACGGCCCCGGAGCTCGGCGGCCCGGGCGTTCGCCTCCGAGAGCGAGGCGAACAGGCGCGCCCGCCGGTCCTCGACCTCGCGGCGCGCCTCCTCCGCCCGCCGCATCGCCGCGCCGATCCCCTCCCGGCGCTCGGCGTCGGCCGCGGCCTTCACCTTGATGTTCATGAGCTCGGCGGTGAGCACGTCGCCGCGCGCCTTCCACGCTTCGACCCACTCCAGGGACTCCCGGGCCCGCTCCTCGGCGCGCGCCTGCTCCGCCTCCGCCGCCGCCGCCGCGAGGCGGTGCTCCTCCTCCTCGCGCACCAGCGCCGCCAGCGTCTCCTCGAGCTGCCGCTGATCGGACTGGAGCTCCGCGGTCCGGTCCCCGACGCGGGCCAGCTCCTCGCCGACGCGCGCCAGGTCCTTCTCCTGCTCGAGGATCGCGAGCTCCTTCTCGCGCCCGTCCTTGTCCAGGCTCTTGAGCGCGGCCTCGAGCTGGAGCAGCCGCCCCTGGAGCGTGCGGTGGCGCTCGTTGGCGAGCTGGAACTCCGCCTCGAAGATGCGGACCGTCTCCTCCAGCTCCTGCACCTCGCGCCGGCGCTGCAGGGCGCCGTGGCCCTCGCCCTCGAGCGGGCCGCCGGTCACCACGCCGTGGGCGTCGAGCACCTCGCCGTCGAGGGTGACGAGCGTGCGCTCCGCGTGACCCGCGCCCTCCTGCCAGATCTCGAGGGCGGAGGGGAGGTCGCGGACGACGAGCGCGTCGGCGAGGAGGAACTTCACCACCTTCTCGTAGGCCGGGTCGTAGGTGACGACCTCGAGGCAGGGCTTCACCACGCCGGGGTGGGACGGGATCGGCGCGGCCTCCGGAGCCGGTGAGCCCTCCGGACCGCTCGCCTCGTCCGCGCCGCGCGTCGCGCGCAGCCGGGACATCGGGATGAGCGAGGCCCGGCCCTCGGCGGCCGACTTGAGGTAGTCGATCGCCTCCACGCCCTGCGCGTGGCTCTCCACGATCACGTACTGGAGCCGCTCCCCGAGCAGCGCCTCGACCGCGTTCTCGTACTCGGCCGGCGTCGAGACCACGTCGGCGACGAGGCCGAAGACGCCGCGGTCGCGGCCGTCGCCCTGCTGCCCGGCGCGGGTCATGAGGCTCCGCACCCCGCGCCCGTAGCCCTCGTAGTTGCGGACGATCTCGAGGAGGCTGTGCAGGCGGGAGCGCTTCTCGGCGAGCTCCTCGCGCAGGGTGATCAGCTTGGCCTCGTTCTGGATGAACTCGGCCCGGGTCCGCTCCAGCAGCTCCTCCTGCGCCCCGCGCTGCTCGTCGAGCCGGAGCATGAGCTGCCGGGTCTTGCCCAGCTTCTCCACGTGCGCCGAGCGCGCGTCGTCGAGCTCGCCGGCCTTGCGGGCGAGCTCCTCCGTCTCGGCGCGGCTCCGCTCGACCCGTGCCTTGAGATCGGTCCGCTGCCGGTCGACCTGCGCGAGCTGGCTCCGGTGGGCGGCCGCCTCGGAGCGCGCCGCCGCCGCCGCCGCGCGGGCGCGATCGGCCTCGCCGGCCAGGGACGCCTGCTCGCGCGCCGCCTCCTGGAGCGACGACTCCGCGTCCGTGAGTCGTCCTTCGTCCGCGACCACGAGTGAGGAGAGGTCCTCCCGCTGTCGCAGCAGCGCCTCGCGCTCGGCGGCCAGCGCCTCGGCCTGGGCCTTGAGGGCCTCGACCTCGGTGGCCTGGGCCTGGGTCCGATCGGCGATCTGTCCGAGCTCCCGGGCTGCCGCCTCGATCGACACCTCCGAGACCCGGACCGAGCTCGCGAGCTCGTGCTCGCGCGCGGTGATCGTGCCGAGCCGGGCCTCGCTCTCCGCGGCGGCGTTCCGGTCCGCCTCGAGGGCCGCGTCGAGCTCGGCGAGGCGCGCCGCGAGCTCGGCCTCCTCGGCGCGGAGGGCGGCGTGGCGCTCCTCGGCGGCGCGGCGCGTCGCGGTGAGCTCGAGGTAGCGGGCGGCGGCGGTGCGGAGCTCGAGCTCCCGGATCTGCGCCCGGAGCGCCTTGTATCGCTCGGCCTTGCGCGCCTGGCGGTTCAGCGACTCGAGCTGCTTCCCGAGCTCCTGGACGATGTCGGCGACCCGCAGCAGGTTCTGCTGGGTGGCCTCGAGCTTCCGCTCGGCCGCCTCGCGTCGGCGCTTGTACTTCGTGATGCCGGCCGCCTCCTCGATCACCGCGCGCCGATCCTCCGGCCGGGCGGAGACGATCTGTCCGATGCGTCCCTGCTCGATGATCGAGTACGCGGTCCGGCCGACGCCCGACCCGAAGAAGATGTCGTTCACGTCGAGGAGGCGCGCCTGCACGCCGTTCACGAGGTACTCGGACTCCCCGCTGCGGAAGAGGCGGCGGCCGACCGTGATCTCGCCGAACCCCTGGTACGCGGCCGGCAGCTCGCTCGGGCGGTCGTTCTCGAAGGTGAGCATCACCTCGGCCATCGAGAGGGGCGCCTTCGACTCCGAGCCGTTGAAAATCACGTCCTCCATCGAGCGGCCGCGAAGCTGGCGCGCCGACTGCTCGCCCAGCACCCAGCGGATCGCGTCGGCGACGTTCGACTTGCCGCAGCCGTTCGGGCCCACGACGCCCGTCACGCCCTCGTCGAAGGCGATGACGGTCCTGTCGAGGAAGGACTTGAAGCCGACGATGTCCAGCCGCCGGATGCGCATGCCAAGCCGATATCACGAGCAGGATCCGGCGTTCAAGCGAAGCCCTTGATCATTGGGGGGTTTTCACCGCACGCGCCGCCTGCGCCGCGGGCCTCGCCACCGCTCCCGGAGTCGTTTTCCCGATCAAATCCGCGGCCTTGCGTGACGCTACACGTAGGGCGGCCGGGTACCCGCTTCGGGACCGGGAAAGCGATAGACTTCCGGACCGATGCGCCAACTTCACGCCCTCGTCCTCAGGACGGTCCTCGCCGAAGCGGTCGTCTTCGCGTTCGCCCTCATCGTCGTGAACGGCGCGATCCGGCTCCTGCCGGGCCAGCGGCTCGTGGTCGCGCTCGGGTGTCTGAGCTGCTGGGCGCTCCTGAGCCTCGTGCTCTGGGCCGCGATCCGGTTGTTCGGGCGGCCGCTGGCGCGGGTGCTCGACGCTCCGTCCGGCCCCATCGACGTGGAGCTCGCGCACGGCGCGATCGCCGCCTCGATGGCCCTGCCGGCTCAGACCGCCTGGGCGCTGCTCGTCTCCGGGTCCTTGGGCGCGGGAGCGACCGTCCTCTACGCGTTCATGGACCATCAGGTGCAGGCGGACCTGGCGCTCGCGTCCCTCGGGCTGGGCCTCGGCGTTGCGCTCCTCGGCTCACTGACCGGGTTCGCGGTGATCGCCACCGGGCTGCCGGCGCTGGTCGCGCAGGTGGAGATCCTCACCGACGAGCGCCCGCCGGGGACCATGCGCTCCAAGATCCTCGTCCTCTCGCTGGGCGTGAGCGCCGTGGCGGTGTTGCTCGTCGCCTCGGTCGGCTATCTGCAGCACCGCTGGGCGATGTTCCAGGAGGCGGAGCGCACGGCGATGGTGCTCGCCGACACCACCGCGGAACAGCTCGCGGGGCGGCCGCCCTCGGAGCTGGCCCAGGTGCTCTCGCGCGCCACATCCTCCGGCGTCACCGTGGTGTCCGCCGACGGGACCGTGCTGGCCCGCGCCGGCGATCCGCCCGAGCACGAGCGGGTGGCGCCGGAGGCGGGGAGCATCGACATCGCCCGGCGCTGGATGATCACCCGGCCCGCGGGCCCGCGGTTCACCCGGGTATACCTCGCCCCCGAGCCGATCATCGCGCGCATGCGCCCGTTCGCGTGGTCGCTGCTCCTGGCCGCGATCGTCGCCTTCGCCGGCGCGGCGCTGCTCGCCTGGTTCGCGTCGAACGCGATCACCATGCCGTTCCGCGAGCTCGACACCGCCGCCGATCGGATGGCCGCCGGCGATCTCACGGTCAGCCCGGCCTCGGTCTCCGCCGACGAGGTGGGGCGGCTCGCCGCCCAGTTCCGCCGGATGGCCCAGGGGCTCACCGGCCTCGTCCGCGAGGTACAGACGGCGAGCGAGAACGTCCACACGGGTGCGCTCGAGGCCGGCGCGATCGGCGAGCGGGTCCGGCTGGGCGCGCTCGAGCAGCACGCGGGCGTGCGGGCGGTCCAGTCCGCGGTCCAGGCGATGGAGAGCTCGGTGGCGCAGGTCGCCCGCGGCGTGGGCGGCCTCGCGGATTACGTCTCGGCCACGAGCCGGATGGTGGGCGAGATGTCCCGGGCCTTCGAGGAGGTCCAGCGCAAGGCGGGTGAGCTCGAGCGGGGCATGGCCTCGGCGCTCGGAGAGGTGGAGGGCCTCGGCTCCGCGGGCCGCGACGCCGAGGGCCGGCTCTCCGTGCTCGAGAACCTGGCCGCCCGGTCCTCCGGGACGCTCGCCGAGGTGAAGGCCTCGGTGGTGGGGCTGGAGCGGGCGGCGAGCGAGAGCGAGGCCACCGCCTCCGCGGTCGCCGAGGGGGCGGAGCGCGCGGGGGTGGTGCTGGAGGAGACGGTCCACGGCATCGAGACCCTGCGCGGCGCGGTGGCAGACGCGCACTCGCGGATCGCCGCCCTGGGCCGCCGCTCCGACGACATCGATCACGTGGTGGACTTCATCTCCGAGGTGGCTGGTCGCACCAACCTGCTGTCGCTCAACGCCTCGATCATCGCCTCGCAGGCGGGCGAGCACGGCAAGGCGTTCGCGGTCGTGGCCGACCAGATCCGGGAGCTGGCCGCCCAGATCGCCCGCTCGACGAAGTCCATCGGCGACATCATCCACGCGGTCCGTGAGGACGTGGAGGGCACCGCCGCCCTCATCGACCGGGGGGACGCGCTGGCGGTCGAGGGCGTGCAGCTCGCGCGCAACTCGGTCGAGGCGCTCAGCGAGATCCGCCGCTCCACCGCGCACGGCCGGGACACCGCCGCCCGCATCCGGACGGCGGTGCAGGCGCACGCGCTCTCCACCCGCGAGGTGGCGAACCTGGTCGAGACGGTGGCCGAAGGGTCGCGCGCGGTGGCCTCCGCGGTGCAGCTCGTCGGCAGGAGCGTCGGCGGGGTCCACTCGGTGTCACGCGGCGTCACCGGCATGGCCGACCGGGTGGCGCGCACGCTCGAGGAGCAGGCGGCTCTCGGCCGGCGTCAGCTCGAGAACGTCGCCCGGCTCGAGAACATGATCCAGGAGATCACGCAGGCGGTGGAGAACCACAACGGCGCCACCCAGGCGCTGAAGAAGGCGCTCGAGGCGCTCTCGCACACGGCGGGAGAGCACGAATCGGCCGTGCACGGCCTCTCCGGCGTCGCCGACCAGATCGGCTCGCGGGCCCGCGCGCTCTCGGAGCGGGTCAACCGGTTCAAGGTGTGAGACGCTGCCGCGCGCGCTACGGCATCGGGTTCTCGGGGAGCTGAGGCGGCGGCGGCGCGCCCCGGATCTGCGAGGGGTTCGCGTTCCCGCTGGGCGAAGGCGCGGCGCGGGGGAGCGCCACGGATCCGAAGAGCTGGTACTGGTAGCTGCCGTTCGGGGTCCGGGCGGGCATCAGCATCGCCTCGACGGGGACCTTCATGCTCGCGGCGGCGGGCTTCTGCCACAGCGCGGGCAGGAACCGCACCCGCGCCTGTCCGCCCAGCGGTGAGTAGGCGAGCCGGGGCTGGAGCATCACCTTGACGCCCTCGCCCTCGAACTCCACGTCCCCGCCCGTGGCCTGGAGCCGCGACACCTCGAGCACGCCGTCGCGGGCGTTTCCCGCGGCCCGGATCGTGCCCAGGGAGATCGGGAAGAGGGTGAAACCTTCCGTGAACCCGGAGACGGGCACCTTCCCTCCCGTCACCCCGCCCTTGTCGATCGCGACCTCGATCGTGCCGCTCGCCTTCTCGGGGTTCGCCCCGGGGTAGCGGAGGTCGGCGGCCCCGGTCACCACGCCGACGAACTCCACCCCGCTCGCCTTGCGGAGCGGGAGGATGGGCGCGAGGTTCACGCCGTCGACGCGGACGGAGAGGTTGCGGTTCGCCCCGGAGAGATCGGCGCGGCCCTCCACCGTGCCGCCGTAGAGCGCCGTGTGGAACGTCACCGATCGCTTCCCCACGAGCAACGGGAGGACGCGGAGCGAGCCCTCGAAGTCCTCCACCGGGATCTTCAGCCCGGAAGCGTCCGTGAGCGTCAGCCCCTCCAGCCGGACGCCGAGGAAACCGCTCGGATTGACGTCCTGGACGTCGACGTGCCAGCCGCTCGCGCCCGCCTCGTAGATGAGCCGCTCCTTCACGGCCTCGGACGGGAAGGTCCAGCGGAGCGCCAGGAAGAACGCGACGGCGGTGAAGGCGCCGTAGAGGAGGTTGGTGCGGTTCTTCAGCGAGCCGAGCTTCATGACGGGCACTCCGGGCTAGCTCTTCGGGCCGTACGCCGAGACGGTGAAGGTCGCGTCCACCTGGCGCGGATCGTCGGAGCGGGTGGTGACCCGCAGGCGCCGCACCCGGACGACGCCCTCTCCGCGCTCGAGCCCCTGGAGGAAGCGGACGAGCTTCGCGAGCTCGACGCGGGCGAGGTTCACCTCGACGGAGTCCTCGCTGAGGCCCTGAGGCTGGTCGGCGACCGGCGCCGGGCGGAGGTCGCCCACCTCGATCTGGTGTTGCTGGCCCTGCTGCGAGATGAAGCTGAGGAGCTGGATCCGCGACCCCTTGAGCCGCTGCTCCAGCGCCTGGAGCTCCGCCTGCCGTTCACGGAAGCCGACGGCGAGCTTCGAGACCTCGGTGAGGAACCGGGTCTTGTCCTCGATCTGCTGCTCGCGTGCGGCCATGCCGCTCGAGACGGACAGCGAAACGAACGAGCCGACGAACACGAGCACCGCCACCGCGGTCCCCGTGACCATGACCCGCTCGCGCTGCGAGAGCTTGCCCAGCCAGGCGAGCAGGTCGCCGCGGAGCTGCCGCAACCGGCGCAGGAAGGCTTCCATCCGTCACCCCCTCCCGCCGCCCGGCGGGTGGACCCCGGACTCGAGGCAGGTGAGCCCGGTGTCGATGGAGAACTCGAACTTGGCGTCGGCGCGGCGCCGCGAGGCGCCCGGCTTGGCCTCCTGGAAGCACCGGGAGGACTTGAGGGCATTCACCAGGCGATCCACGTTCTCGGCGCTGTCGGTGCTCCCCTCGAGGTGGAGCTTCTCGCGGGTGACGTCGATCCGATCGAACTTCACCGAGACCTCCTGCGGGATCCGGTCCGAGAGCTCGACGAGGAGCTCCACCGCGCTCGCCTTGGGGAGCGCACCGCCCGTCCCGGTGCGGCCCCGGAGCACCGCCTTGAACTCCTCGTGGTTCTCGTAGCACTTGCCGACGAGCTTCTTCCCGGCCTCGCACAGCGCGTTGTCGAGGAGGGTCTCCTGGCGCGAGAGGGCCGCCACCTTCACGCCCGCGGACGCGATCGCGAGCAGGAGCACGGCCGCCGCCGCCCAGCCGAGCTTCGCCACGCGGCCCTTGAGGTGCTCGAAGTCGCGCGTGTACGCGTGCTCGCCGCGCCGCAGGTTGAGCCGCGGCGCCCGCACGCCCTGGTGCCCGTGGAGCGCCAGCGCGAGGGCGAGGGCGTACGCCGGCGCGTCCTCCGCCGGGACGGTCGCGGAGGGACCTTCGAGCACCAGCGGCTCGACCGGGCCGTCCACCTCGGGCGCGAGCAGCTCGGCCAGACCGGGGAGGCGGCCCAGCTCGCCCGCGAGGTGCAGGCGCGCCACGCGGCGCGGGCCGACGC
>JAEZXM010000550.1 GCA_023419875.1 Pseudomonadota bacterium
CTTGTGTATCAGCTTCGAAGCTTCGCGGACCCGGCCCCACGCGAGATGCCCCCGTTGGCCCGCGCGCGCAGTCGGCCGGCGAGTATGAGGCGCGCATGCCGACCGAGATCGATCCTGCGCGACCTCAGAATGCATTCCTCGACGACGCGCTCCTCCGCGAGTACCTCCTCCGCACGCTGCCCCGCCCGGTGCTCGCCGCGCTCCAGGAGGACCTCGCCTCGCTCGGCGCCCTCTCCTCCGGCGCGCTCTACGACCGCCAGCTCGCCACCCGGGACGAGGAGCCCGTGCTCGTGCAGTGGGACGCCTGGGGCCGGCGCGTCGATCGCCTCGCGCTCGCCGCCTCCTGGCACGAGGCCGCGCAGCTCGCCGCCCGGGAGGGGCTCGTCGCGACCGCCTACGAGCGCCGGCTCGGCGCCCTGTCGCGGGTTCACCAGATGGCGATGGTGCACGTGCTCGAGCCCTCCCTCGACGTGTACTCGTGCCCGCTCGCCATGGCCGACGGGGCCGCGCGGACGCTCCTCGAGGCAGGGGCCGCCCCGCTCGTGGAGCGGGCCGTCCCGCGCCTCACGTCGCGGGACCCCGCGCGCGCCTGGACCAGCGGGCAGTGGATGACGGAGCGTGCGGGCGGCTCGGACGTGTCGGGGACCGAGACGGTCGCGCGCCGCGCGGAGGACGGCTGGGCCCTGTACGGCCGCAAGTGGTTCGCCTCGGCGACGCACGCGCAGATGGCCCTGACGCTCGCCCGCCCGGAGGGAAACCCGCCCGGCTCGCGCGGGCTGGCGCTCTTCTACCTCGAGACGCAGGCGCCGGAGGGCGGCCCGAACGGCATCCGGGTGGACCGGCTCAAGGACAAGCTCGGGACGCGGAAGCTCCCCACCGCGGAGCTCACGCTGGAGGGCGCGCGGGCGGTGCCGGTGCGCGGGCTCGCCGACGGGGTCCGGACGATCGCGCCCATGCTCACGGTGACGCGCACCTGGAACGCGGTGGTGGCCGCCGCCGGGATGGCCCGCGGGATCGCGCTCGCGCGGGAGCACGCGCGCCTGCGTTTCGCCTTCGGCGGGCCGCTTCGCGAGAAGCCGCTCCACCGGGACACGCTCGCCGGGCTCGAGGCGGAGCGCGAGGCCGCGTTCCTGCTCGCCTTCCGGGCGGTGGAGCTGCTCGGCGAGGCCGAGGGGCGCAGTTCGGGTGACCGCAGCCTGCTCCGGGCGGTGACCACGCTCGCGAAGCTCACCACCGGCAAGCAGGCGGTGGCCGTGGCGTCCGAGGTGCTCGAGTGCTTCGGCGGGGCGGGCTACGTCGAGGACACGGGGATCCCGCGCCTGCTGCGCGACGCGCAGGTCCTGCCGATCTGGGAGGGGACGACCAACGTGCTCTCGCTCGAGCTCCTGCGTGCGCTCGCCGCCGATGCCGGGGGGGCGGGCCGCGCCCTGCGCGGGGAGATCGCGGGCCGGCTCGCCTCTGCGCGCCACCCGGAGTTGAAGGCCTTGGCCGCGGCCGCCGCTACCGCGCTCGACCGCGCCGGCGCCGCGCTCGTCCAGGTCGCGGACGAGGCGGCCGAGGCCGGCGCGCGCCGGCTGGCGCTCACGATGGGGCGTACGCTCGGGCTCGCGCTCCTCGTGGATCACGCGCAGGCGATGCTCGATCAGGGCGGCGGTCTCCGTGCGCTCGCCGCCGCGCGGCGGTTCGCGCGGAACGGCGTCGACCTGCTCGGCCCGGAGCCCGGCCTGGCCGCCGAGGACGAGCGGCTCGCGGACGGGCTTCACGGGTGAGGCGAGAACAGCATCGTCACCCACGCCCTGTGCTCCGCGAGCGCGGTGCGGAGCGCCGAGACGCGCCCGGGGCCGAGCCCGAGCGCGCGGGCGCTGGACACCACCTCTTCCGGTGCGGTGGTGGACACGCCAGGGGAGGCCCGCAGGAGCTCGAGCGCCGAGCTGAGCCGGACGACGTGCAGCTCCACCTGCTCCGGCCCGGGCGCGATCTCCGGGAGATGGTGCCACTCGGCGATGGCCCCGAGCGGCGGCGGCAGCCCCCACGCCCGGTGCGCCGCGGCGCCGATCGGCACGTGGAGGTCGTGGAGGATGCGCTCGACGGCGGCGGGCTCGTGCGACGGGACATCGCCGGCGAGGAGGAGCGCGGAGAGCGACCGGAGCGCGAGCGGCTTGCCCACGTCGTGGAGCATGCCCCCCAGGAAGACGAGCCCCGGGTCGCCGAGCCCGCGGAGCCGCGCCAGGCCCGCGCCGGCGCGGGCCACGGTGACTGCGTGCGCGAAGAGGCCACCGCCGACCGCACGGAGGTGCTCGGCCGCGGCCTGGGTGCCGCGGTAGAGCGGTCGCATCGAGAGGGCCGCAGCGGTGCGGGCCACCTCACGGAGGCCGAGCCGGGCGATCGCCTCACGGATGGTGATGACACGGACGCCGCGGAACACCGCGGAGTTCGCGAGCGCCAGCACGCCCGAGGAGAGCGCCGCGTCGACCTCGATCGTCCGGGCGAGCCCTGCAGCGTCGCTCCTCGGGTCGCGCACCCGCTCCAGGATCTCGAGAGCGATCGACGGAAACGCCGGCGTGCCCGGCCGCAGTTCCTCGAAGCGGCGCAGGACCGCCGCGGCGGTCGCGGCCTCCTCCGGAGCGAGCGCGGACTCCGTCGCCTCGAGCGCCGCCGGATCGACCGCCATCGCCCGAGCCCACACCTCGGCGGGCGCTTCCGGCGCCGTGGTAGGCCGCTCACCGGGAGGATCCGGATCGAGCTCGGTGGCGGGCTCGTCCAGGATCTCCTCCAGCTTCGGCCTCGGGTCGCCGAAGAAGCGCGAGAGCCAGGACACGGTGGCGCATTGTAGATGGCGCGCAAGGATAACGATACCGGCGCCTCCCGGTGAGCCGTCATTCCGTCCGCTGCCCGCCCTCCGACTGCTGCGCCTCGCGCTCGATCACCACCGTCTTCACGTTCACGAACTCGCGGATCCCCTCCCGCGACAGCTCGCGCCCGTAGCCCGAGCGCTTTACCCCGCCGAACGGCAGTCTCGGGTCCGACACCACCATCCCGTTCACCACCGTGAAGCCCGCCTCCAGCTCATCCACGAAGCGCGCGCGCTCCGCCGCGTCCTCGGTCCACGCTGCGGAGCCGAGCCCGAAGGGCACCTCGTTCGCCACCTCGATCGCTTCGTCGAGATCGCGCACGCGGAGCACCAGGGCCACCGGCCCGAACAGCTCCTCCCGGTAGACCGGCGAGCCGCGCGGCACGTCCACGAGCACCGTCGGCGGGTAGAACGCGCCCGGCCCCGGCTGCGGTTTCCCGCCGATGAGCACGCGGGCGCCGTCCTTCACCAGCGCATCCACCTGGGCCGCGAGCCGCGCCCGCTCCGCGGCGGAGGCCATCGGGCCGACGTCGGTGTCGGGATCGAACGGATCGCCCACCCGCAGCGCACGCATCCCCTCGACCATCCCCTGCACGAACCGATCGTGAACCGCGTCGTGCACCACGAATCGCTTCGCGGCGATGCAGGACTGGCCGTTGTTCACGATCCGCGCGGCGATCGCCGTCTTCACCGCCTGGGCGAGATCCGCCGACGGCATCACCACGAAGGGATCACTCCCCCCGAGCTCCAGGACCGTCTTCTTCAGCGCCCGCCCCGCCGCGGACGCGACGGCAGCGCCCGCTCCCTCGCTCCCGGTGAGGGTCGCCGCGACCACCCGCGGATCCGAGACGATCTTCTCCACCCGGTCCGAGCCGACGAGCAGCACCTGGAAGACGCCGTCCGGGAAGCCGGCCAGCCGGAACACCTCCTCTATCGCCATCGCGCACTGCGGGACGCTGGAGGCGTGCTTGAGGAGGCCCACGTTCCCGGCCACCACCGTCGGTGCCGCGAACCGGAACACCTGCCAGAAGGGGAAGTTCCAGGGCATGACCGCGAGCACAGGGCCGAGCGGGAGGAACCGGCGATAGGACCGAGCGGCGTTCGTCTTCACCTCCTCGTCGGCGAGGAAGCTCTCACCGTGCTCGGCGTAGTAACGACAGCTGGCGGCGCACTTCTCCGCCTCGGCGATCGCCGACTTCAGGGTCTTCCCCGTCTCGGTCGTCATGAGCCGGCCGTACCGCTCCTTGCCCGCCTCGAGCACCTCGGCGGCGCGCGCCAGGATCCGGGCGCGCTCGCCCACTGGCCGCCGGCGCCAGACGCGGAAGACCTCGACGGCGCGCGAGATGCGCCGCTCGACCTCGGCCTCGGTGTGCTCCTCGAAGCGGGCGAGCACTTCACCGGTGGCGGGGTTCACGGACGTCGGAGCGGACATGGGTTGCCTCACGAAGCTCTTCCCCGAATGTGCATCGCGCCGGCCCGGGAGACCACGCGACGTACCGGCCGCCGGCTACCCTGCCACCGAGAGCGTTCCTCGGGCCAGATTCCTTTCGAGGCCGGGCGATCCATTCCCCGCTACACTGGAGGTACACAGATGGGTTTCGCCGGAAGGAAACGACGTGCCCCACCCCCGCCTGCTCGCGCTCACCCTGGTCGCCGCCTCGTTCCCCTTCTCCGCCGCCGCCGACGGCGGCGTCCGCCCGTTCCTCGACCTCGAGGTCGGCGCCGCCTGGACGCGGTACAACGACGTGCAGGTCCCGGGCGACGGCGGCACCCGCTTCTCCCTCTCCGACGAAGCATTCGAGACGCAGACCGCGCCCATCGTGCGCGTCCAGGCCGGGGCCCGCTGGGGCCGGCATGCGCTCGCCGCGACCTTCGCGCCGATCCGACTCCGGTCGAACGGCCGCGGGGGCGAGACGATCCTGTTCCGCGGCCAGAGCTTCACTGCCTCGGAGGACGCGTCGGCACGGTGGGTGTTCGACACGTACCGCCTGACCTACCGTTACTCCCTCGTCGCGCGACCACCGTTCGAGCTCGCCCTCGGCGGCACCGTCCTCGTGCGGGACGCGGAGATCCGGCTCGCCGAGCCGGGCCACGCCACCACGGAGGAGAACGTCGGCCTCGTGCCGCTGGTCTCGTTCCGGATCGCGGCTCGCCTCGGCGGCCCCGTCTGGCTCGCGCTCGACGGCGACGCGCTCGCCTCGAGCCGGGGCCGCGCGGAGGACGTGCTGCTCGGCCTCGAGTTCCGGACCGGCGAGCTCGCGTTCCGCGCCGGCTATCGCGTGCTCGAGGGCGGGGTGGACGGCGACGAGGTCTACAACTTCGCCTGGATTCACCAGGTCGTCGCGGGCGTGCGGTACGAGCTCTAGCCGCGATCACCCCCTTTCTCCAAGCTTCCAACGCAGCTTGCCCGGCGCCTCGCCCGTCACGCGGACGTAGCCCTTGTGAATGCCGTGCAGGTGGTGCGCCTGGCATACGCCGGTGAGGTTGCTCTCCTCGTTCCCTCCTCCTTGCGAGCGGTACGTCACG
>JAEZXM010000016.1 GCA_023419875.1 Pseudomonadota bacterium
GGCCTCGGGCGCGGTGGGCTGCCGGGGGGGCGGGGATCGTCGGGCACCGGGGCCAGAGTAGCATGCGAGCCGGGAGCGGGCCCGATCGGGCCTCGAGGCCATCGGAACGCCGCCCTCCCGAGGCCGGAGGCTTCCGACTACTCCACCGCACACAGCCGCGCGTTGCCCTCCACCGTCTGGCCCTCCTTCACGAGCAGTTCCACCACCCTGCCGGCCCGCGGGCTCCGCAGCTCGTTCTCCATCTTCATCGCCTCCATCACGAGCAGCGGCTGTCCCTCGGCGACCTCCGTCCCGCGCGGCGCGAGGATCTTCACCACCTTGCCCGGCATGGGCGCGGTCACGGTCTGCTTCCCCTCGAGCGTGAACGCGCCGGCGGCGCGCCGGAGCCGGAGCCGCCGCTCGTCGAGGATCTCGATCGGAAGGACCGAATCCCTCACCCGCACGTGCACCAGGGGGTCCCGCTCGTCGAGGGTGGCGCTGTAGCTCGTCCCGTCGACGAGCAGCGAGAGCGTTCCGTGGTCGTGCCGGTACGCGTCCACCCGGTGGACCCGATCGCCGATCCGCACCTCGTAGATCCCGGGTGCCATCGCCCGCACCTCCACCTTCCGTTCCCGGCGGCCGCCGTCGAGGAGCGCGACGTAGGAGCGGGCCCGGCTCACCTCCGGCCTCCCCGGACCGCCCGGGCGCGGCCCTGGCGGAGCCACGCCGAGGACTCGCGCGCTGCCCCCGCCCGTGCGGCGAACACCCCCGCCTGGTCGGCGTCGCGCCGGTGCGCCGAGATCGCGGCGGCGACGAGGGCGACGTCCTCGAGAGCCGGGTCGGGTCCGGGGAGGAGGTCCTCCGCGTACCGGGCGCAGAAGGTGGTGTCGTACTCGCCTGACCGAAAGGCGGGGTGGCGCAGCACGGCGCCGAGATAGGGGAGGTTCGTGGTGATGCCGTGGACGGTGTACTCGCCGAGCGCGCGGAGGAGGCGCGCGATGGCCTGGTCGCGCGTGGGCGCCCAGGCGACGAGCTTCGAGAGCATGGGGTCGTAGTGCTGGGGCACCACCCAGCCGCCGTACACGCCGGAGTCGTCGCGGATCCCGGGGCCGGCGGGCACGCGGAGGTAGGTGATCTTTCCGGGGGAGGGCAGGAACCCCCGCGCGGGATCCTCCGCGTACACGCGCGCCTCGACGGCGTGTCCCCGCCGGACGACCTGCTCCTGGTCGAGGATGAGCTCCCCCTGCGCGACCTCGAGCTGCATCCGCACGAGGTCGAGGCCGGTCGTGAGCTCGGTCACCGGGTGCTCCACCTGGAGCCGGGTGTTCATCTCCAGGAAGTAGAAGCTCCCCGCCGCGTCCACGAGGAACTCGACCGTGCCGGCGCCCAGGTAGTCCACCGCCCGCGCCGCCCGCACGGCCACCTCTCCCATCGCCGCGCGCCGCCGCGCGTCCAGGGCGCAGCTCGGGCTCTCCTCCACGACCTTCTGGTGCCGCCGCTGCACCGAGCACTCGCGCTCGCCCAGCCAGATCGTGTTCCCGTGCTGGTCGGCGAAGATCTGGATCTCGACGTGCCGCGGCTGGTCCAGGAACTTCTCGATGTAGAGCCGGTCGTCGCCGAACGCGCCCGCCGCCTCGCGCGCAGCCGAGGCCCAGAGCGGCCCGAGGTCCGCAGGGCGATCGCAGCGCTTCATGCCCTTCCCGCCGCCGCCGGCGGCGGCCTTGATCATCACCGGATAGCCGATCCGGTCGGCGAGCGCGTGCGCCTCGGCGACGTCGGCGATCGGCGCGGACGCGCCCGGAACGACGGGCACGCCGGCCGCGGACATGGCCCGCCGGGCGGCGGTCTTCACCCCCATCGCCTCCATCGACTCCGGCCGCGGCCCGACGAAGGTGATCCCCGCCCCCTCGACCGCCCGTGCGAACTCGGCCCGCTCCGAGAGGAAGCCGTACCCGGGGTGGATCGCATCCGCGCCGGTGGCGCGGGCCGCGTCGAGGATCCGCCCGATGTCGAGGTAGCTCTGCTGCGAGGGCGCCGGCCCGACGTGGACCGCCTGGTCGGCGTTCCGGACGTGGAACGACCCGCGATCGGCGTCGGAGTAGACCGCCACGGTGGTCATCCCCATCTCCCGGCAGGTGCGGATGATCCGGACGGCGATCTCGCCGCGGTTGGCGATGAGAACCTTCGAGATCTTCCGCGCGGGCATTCGGGCTGCGCCCGACATAACCGCCGGACCGGCCCCTTTCAGCGGCCCTACAGGGCGACGGCGGCGGGCGTCTCGGGCCGGTGCTCCGGTGGCAGGGCCGCGGCGATGGCGTCCCGGACCGCGTCGCGGAGCGCGTCCGCGCTCGCGAAGTCGCGCGGGTGGATCGGGTCGAGCACCTGCACGTGCGCGCGCATGCTCCCGCGGATCGTGAGGCCGTGCTTGGGCAGGGCCTGGTACGTGCCGGAGAGGGCGACCGGGAAGACCGGCACCTGCGCGTCGAAGGCGAGCTTGAAGGCGCCGTCCTTGAACCGTTGCAACCGGCCGTCGAGCGAGCGCGTGCCCTCCGGGAACAGCAGCACCGGCGCGCCGCGAGCGAGGTGTTCCCGGCAGTGCGCCATCATCTTCCTCACCGACTCGCGATCCCCGCGCCAGACCCGGACGTAGTCGTTGATGATGAGCGTCCAGCCGACGATCGGCACGCGGAAGAGCTCGGCCTTGGACACCCACTTGAACGGCCGGAAGAGGCCGTAGAGCACGAGGATGTCGAGGAGCGAGAGGTGGTTCGAGACGATCACCGCCGGCCCGCGCCACGGGAGCTTGCTCCGGCCGGCGAACCGCTCGCGCCAGAACGGGTTCGAGACGATGTAGAGCGTCGCCCACGCGCACGAGTAGAGGTGCAGGAGGACCCGGCGGCGGTCGAACGGCAGGGTGACGAGGAACACCAGGAATGCGCCCGCCATGAGGACGGGCATCACCGCGATCGCATAGGACCAGTAAAGGACGGAGAAGGCGCGGAGCAGCACGGGGCGATCCTGAGTCCAGCCGGGAGCTTTGGGCAAGCGAGAGCAGAGGCCCCTTGCGAGGCCGGTCTCGGCGGTCCGACCGTCTCAGCTCTTCCGGCGCAGCGCGCGGATGATCTTCTCCTTGCTGCGCGAGGGGCGAGGGGTCGTGCTGCGGACCGCCACGGCCTGGTGCTCGCGCCAGCGGAGGTGCGCCTCGATCTCTGCGGCGAGGATCTCGATCTCGAGGTCGGTCCGGCCGGCGGCGACCATCTCGAGCGGCGCGGTGCGGGCCGGCGCCGCCCCGAGCCTCATCCGCATCACCCGCTCCTCCTCGGGCGTGAGGGCGGTCGTCGCCCCGCGCCGGAGGGCTGCCTGGGCGGAGGGCTCGGTCACGACCGAGGTCGCGGTCTTCTTCGTCTGCATGGGGCCATGCTAGGGGCCGGGCCTGACGTGTCCACTTTTCGCCGCCGGTGCGACCCCAGGGCGAGCGATCGGCCAAGCGCCCGGCTTCACGATGGGTTTCTGCCGCCGCAGAAGGGCTCGCCACCCCTCCCGCCGAGCCTTGCGCGGGCCCACCGCGGCCCACAGAAGGAGGGCATGGCGGCCTGGGAAGAGAACTTGATCTCCGACGACGAGGGCATCCGCGCGCTGCTCGCCGGCACCCGTCGCGTCGCGGTCCTCGGCATCAAGCCCGAGGAGCAGGCGCACGCACCGGCGCATTACGTGCCGGCGTTCCTGGCGGCGGCCGGCGTGGAGGTCGTTCCCGTGCCGGTCTACTTCCCCGAGGTGAAGGAGATCCTCGGACGGCCGGTGTACCGCCGGCTCGCCGATGTGTCGGGCCCCGTCGACATCGTCGATGTCTTCCGCCGCCCCTCGGACGTGCCCCCGCACGTCCCGGACATCCTCGCGAAGCGCCCGCGCGCCGTCTGGATGCAGCTCGGCATCCGCAACGACGAGGCCGCCGAGCGGCTGGCGCGCGAGGGGATCCTGGTCGTGCAGGACCGGTGCTTGAAGGTCGAGTGGGCGAGGCTCGGGCCGTCGCTCAGGCCGCCGCTCGCTCCTCCGCCTCCGCCCGCGTCCCGCTGAGCGCCGCGGCGGCGAGCCAGAGCAGCGCGATCCAGGTCAGCTCGGCGAGCAGGAGGTGCACGAGCTGAAGCCAGACCGGCGCGAGCAACCACCAGTTGAGCGCGCCGGCGGCGAGCTGCAGCCCGAGGAGGAGGAGGAGCCGCACCCCCGGCGCGCGGAGCCGGGCGTCCCCGGTCTGGAGCACCGCCCGCGCGATCACCACGAGCACGAGCGCCGAGGCGAGCGCGGCGAACGGGTGGACGAGCCTGAGCCGGAGGAGGAACGGCGCCTGCTCCGAGAGGTCCTGGGCGAGGCCCTGGGCGAGCGTCGCCGCGGGGTAGAGCGTGTCCCCGAGCGCCGCGATCGCGCCGGTCGCGCCGGCGACGAGCAACGTCCCGACCCCGAGGCTGAGCGCGGCGACGAGCGGACCGTGGCCTCGGAACCGCAGGCCCTGCGGCCGATCGGCGAGGGCGGCGGTGAGGGTGATCGCCGCGATGAGCAGGAACGTGATGCCGAGGTGGATCACCACCGCGCCGCCTCGCTCCGGCGACGCGTCCTTCGCGACCCACCCGAAGAGCACCAGCGCGGCGCCCGCCAGCGCCTCGAGGAGGAGGAACGCTCCAGCCGCCGCCGACGTCTTCCGGGCCGCATGCCCCCGCGGCAGGATCCGGAACGCCCAGACCACGAGCACGACCCCGAGCACGAGGTCGACCCCGCTGAGCACCCGGTGCGTGTACTCGATCATCGTCTCGAGGGCAGGCGCGCGTGGCACGACCGCTCCGTTGCAGAGCGGCCAGTGCGACCCGCAGCCGGCGCCGGATCCGGTCGCCCGCACCAGCGCGCCCCAGAGCACGATCGCCAGGTTGTAGCCGAGGAACCAGAAGACGAAGCGGCGGAAGCGGCTCATGGGTGCTGAAAAGCACGCTCGGGCCGAGAAGGCAATCGTCTCGCCGGGGCCTCGCGCCTCGGGTCGGGAGAACTACTTCGGCGGCTCCTCCGCCGGCGGCGCCTGCGGCGCGGTGGAAGGCTCGGTCGCGGGCGGCTCGGCGGGCCCGGTCCCGGTGGCGGTGGCGGACGGGGTCTGAGACTCCACGCGCTCCTGATACTGGGCGTGCAGCGTGCGCCAGGTGTTCTCGCCCCTCCGGGCCTCGGCCATGCGCACCTTGCCCTCGGACTCCGCCTCCAGGTGCTCCTTCTGCGCCTCCGCGACGCGCGCGGCGAAGAGGGAGGCGTCGTACTTCGTCGTTGCCGGGATCTTCGCCTGGGCGAGCGCCTCGAGCTTCGCCTGCTCGAGCTCGGCATCGCGCACCTTCACGAGCCGCTCGGCCGCCTCGAGCTCCGCCCCCCGTCCCACGGCGAGCTGGTTCGCGTAGGCGAGGTGGGCGCGGGCGGAGCGCGCCTGCAGCTCGGCCTGCGCCGCGGCCTCGGCGGCCCTGGCCTTGGCCTCGGGGGCGTTCGACTTGGCCGCCACGCTCCGCTCGGCCTTCGCGCGCGCGATGGCGGCGTTGGCCATCGCCTGGTCTGCCCGGGCGAGCTCGACCTCGTTCTCCGCCTGCTGCAACCGCAGCTTCGCCCGGGCGACCTCGTCCCGCGCGGCGAACTGCCGATCGCGGGCCGAGTTCACGGGGCCGAGCTGGTCCGGGGAGAGCCGGCCGAAGTCGGCGTCGGACACCGGCCGGAACTCGGCCCTGTCGTCCTGGAACATCG
>JAEZXM010000060.1 GCA_023419875.1 Pseudomonadota bacterium
CGCGGCGTGTGCCGTCCCGAGCGAGGAGGATGGACGGGCGCGGCAGCGTCACCGCCCTGCCCTCGCGGAGGACCCGGTCCACGGGGCTCTCCGGCGCGAGGCCGTCGCCCGACACGAGCCGGAACACGTCGGCGATGGGCCGGCCCAGCGCCTCGTCGCGCTCCCAGCCGGTCATCGCCGCCGCGGCGGGGTTCATGCGGGTGACGGCGCCGCGCGCGTCGGTGGCGATCACCGCGTCGCCGATGGAGTCCAGGGTGGTGCGCAGGTCCTCCTCGCTCCGCCGCAGCGCCTCCTCCGCCCGCCGCCGGAAGAGCACGTTGGCGCCGAGGCCCGCGGTGAGGGCCATGAGGGCCAGCACGAAGAGGGCGAGACCGATCACCTGGTACGGGTGCCGGTGGAAGTAGCTCGTCGACACGTTCACGACGACGCTGCCCGGAGGCAGCAGCCTGTGCGGGATCCGGAAGCGGCGCAGGCCCGCGTCGTCGAAGCGGAGCGTGCCGGGCGGCTTGCGGATCACCGGGAGCTCGTCGGGGTGGGCGCCGGCGAGGATCTTCGACGCGAGCCCGGCCGCGAGCTCGCCCTGGTGGACGCCGGACAGCAGGCTGCCGCCCACCACGCCGCCCGAGAAGCGCAGCTCCTCCATGGTGTAGACCGGGACCCGCGAGCGCCCCGCGACGAGCGGACCCGAGTCCGCCGGATCGATCACCTCGCCCTCCGAGTCGGCGCTGTAGCCCATGAGCAGCACCGCCCAGCCGTTGGGGAGCTCGGCCACCCGGGCCAGGGTCGCCTCCTTGCGCTCGGGCGGGATGAACTCGAAGTGGAAGCGGCCCTGGAACTCTCCGCGCACCGCCTCGACCTCGGCGCGGCTGCCCCGACCGCTCACGGTGTGGTCGTTCAGGACGAGCAGGCTGTGGACGTCCGGCTGCATGGCGGCGATGGCCCGCAGCGTCCCCGCCGGATCCCACGCCTCCATCACGCCGGTCACCGCGGTCTGCCCGCGCAGGACCTCCTCCGGAGTGCCGTTCACGCCCGAGAACACGATCGCCGCCTCCGGGAAGAGGCGGGGGCGGACCTCGAACGCGAACTCGAGCGCCGCGTTGTCGGTGACGAGGACCACCGGATAGCGCATGCGGACGAGCTTGGCCCGGAGCACGTCCTCGAACCGCGCGCGCACGGCCGCGCCGGGGTGCCACTTCGCGTCGAGGTACTCGACCTGGAGGGCGGCGTCGACGCCCGCGGCCCGGAAGCCTTGCTCGATGCCGCGTTGCTCGCGCTCGGTCCAGGTGTACGCGGGATGATAGGAGTGGATCACGAGCACCGGCACCGGCCGGTCCCCCGGGGAGGCGGCGGAGGGATACGCGCCGAGCAGGGCCAGGACGGCCACGAGTCGGCCGAGGCGGCGCGCGGTGCTTCCGGGACGAGGCATCGGAGTCTCGGCAGGGCGGGGTCGCCCCTTGGAGACGAATCGTGCCCCTGTGCGACCCACAGTGCAAGGCAGGGTCCGCGTCCGGTCGCAGGCCGGCGGGCCAGCTCCCGAGGAGAGGACCGAGGAGCCCCCGGGGTCGGGATGGACTCACGCGATCTTCTGTGCGAGGTGGCGGGCGAGGAGCTGGTCGGTGCCGCCGATGTGGTTCCGCAGCCACTCGGTGAGCCAGCTCCGCGCCTTGATCGCCACGGCGGCGTTCGCCCCGCTGTCCTCGTGCAGCTTGCGGAGCGACTGGTAGTCGCGCACGAACCGCTCGTGGGCGGCCTTGTGGACGTTGTAGCCCGGGAACCGCGACTCGGTCATGAGCCGCTCCTCGGCCGCGAAGTGGTCCACGACGTACGTGCCGAGGAAGTCGAACAGCTCGCCCACCGTGGCCCGGTCTCCGGCCGCCATGGCATCGAGCAGCCGCGCGGCGCGACGGAACAGCTCCTGGTGCTGCGCGTCGATCTCCGCGTGGCCGAGCGCGAGCGCCGGCGTCCAGCCGATGGCCGTCATGATGCCTCCCGACGGCTTCACCCTCTCGCTTTCCCTTGGGACGTCGCTATCCCACGAGGCCGCGACGCTCGCGGTGGGTGAATGCGGGCGTCGAGCGGGCGCGCCGGGTGTCGGTCCCGGTCGCACACCGAGGCGGGGCCAGCCGCGGGTCCGGCACCGGGCTCCTCCTCACGCTTCACGCACCATCATCCCCACGCCGACGACCTCGCCCGCGACGCGGACGGGGAACCAGGTGATCGCGAAGCGACGGCTCGTCCCGGCGGCGGCGCCCGTCTCGCCGGAGACCTCCTGGTCCACGCGCCCGCCGGTGGCGAGCGCGCGGCGCCGGCAATCTTCCAGCGCTCGGCCGGGCAAGCCGGGGAAGAGCTCTGCCGGGCTCCGGTTGCGGTGGGCCTCGGCCGGCGCTCCGGTGAGGAGCGCCAGGCGCTCGCTGACACGCAGGACGCGCCCCTCGCGATCGAGCAGGGCGAACCCCACCGGCACCGCCGCGAGCGCGCCCTCGAGGAGCGAGGCCAGCCACTCCGCGGCGCGGTGCTCCTGGGCGGCGGCGTCGGTCAGCCGGGTCCGCTCCAGCGCCTGGGCGCACGGCATCGCCAGCATGCGCAGGTAGAGCCGCTCGTCGGCGTCCAGGTGACGCGGCCCCGCGAACCCCGCCACCAACACGCCGCCGGGACGGCCGCCCGACAGGAGCGGAACGGCCGCGAACGCCCCCTCCGTGCGTGCCGCGGCGAGCTCCGGGAAGCGGTTCGCCAGCTCCTCGCGCGACGCGATCCAGAGCGCCCGGCCCGACTGCACCACCTCCTCGGCCGGGGCCGCGGCAGGCGCGACCTCCGCGCCGCCCTGCCGGGCGACGAGGCCCAGTCGATCGGTCGCCACGAAGGCGTGGATCTCCACCGCGCCCGCCCCCAGCACGCCCACGGCCCCGAGCGCAGCCGCCGCGACCTCCGCCGGCGTCACCGCGCCGGAGAGCGCCGCGGCCGCCGCGTGAAGATCACCGAGCCGCTTCGCCTGGAGCCGCTGCACCTCGTACAGCCGGGCCCGCTCCAGCGCCTGCGCGCCCTGCTGCCCCAGCGCGGCGACGAAGGTGCGATCCTCGGCCCCCGGCACGCGCTCCGGCGGAAACGCCACCGCGAGCCCCCCGACGTCGCGCCCCTCCATCCGCAGCGGCACGAGCCCCCAGGCGCCATCCGCGCGGCGCGCCCAGACCGGCGCGAGCTGCGGGAGCGTGGCGGCGACCGCGCCGGCGCCCTCGATCCAGAGCGGGGCGGCGCGGCTCGCCCCCGCCGCGGAGAAGAAGGCTTCCCTGAGCTCCTCCGCCTCGTGCGCGTGG
>JAEZXM010000066.1 GCA_023419875.1 Pseudomonadota bacterium
GGGGATCGGCTTCGCGATCCCGATCAGCATGACGCGGGCGCTCCTCCCGCAGCTCCGCGAGAAGGGGAGGGTGACCCGCGGGTTCCTGGGCGTGACCGTGTCCGACGTCGGCGCCGAGATCGCCGAACACTACGGGCTGCCGCCGGGCACCCGGGGCGCGTTCGTGCAGACCGTGCTGCCGCGATCGCCCGCGGATCGGGCGGGGATCCGGCCGTACGACATCGTCACCGAGTTCGAGGGCCGAGTCGTGGAGTCCGCGGGCGCGCTCACCCGTGCGGCCGGGCTCGTCCCCCCGGGACGCTCCGCATCCCTGAGGGTCATCCGCGACGGCGAGGAGAAGCAGCTCACGGTGAAGCTCGGGATCCGCCCGGAGGACGAGGCCGCGGCTGCCGAGGCGAAGGCGGAGCGCGAGGACGAGCAGAGGGACAGCCCGCCCACACCCGGGCTCGGGCTCGCGCTCGCTCGCATCACCCCCGAGATCCGGAGCCAGCTCGCCCTCGACGGCGAGCAGGGGCTCGTCGTGACCAAGGTGATCCCGGACGGCCCCGCCGACCGCGCCAACCTCCGCCGCGGCGATGTTCTTCTCGAGGTGAACCAGCAGCCGGTCCGGAAGCCGGAGGACGTGTCGGCCATCCTGAAGCGGCTCAAGGAGAACGAGGTGGTCTTGCTGCGCGTGCAGCGCGGCGGCACGGCCTCGATCCTCTGGCTGAGGCTCGGCGGCCGGGCCTGAGCGTGCGCGTGGCTCAGCGACCCCCGCGGAGCACCTTCGTGGCGATGGGCGTCCCCGTTCGCGCGTCCACGACACGCACCGCCAGGAAGCGCGCCGCCACGCCCTCGTAGCTGCCCCGCTCGCCGCGGCGCGCGAGCTTCCAGACCTTCTCCGGCCGGAACACGATCTCGAGGTCGATCGCCCCGGTGCGGAACGGGCTCTCCCACTCCATCTCCAGCATGCCCTCCGGGATCTGCCCGGGGATCGGGACGAGGTTCACGATCGGCCGGCCGGACGCGTCCTGCCGGACGGGCGCGCCGTGGGTGAGCGCGAGCCCGCCGCCGTCCACGAACGGCGTGAGGAGCACCACCACGCCCTCGCCCCGGCGCTGCGTGCGCACGAGGCTCGCCGCGTCCGTGACACGCACCGTGAACACGCGCCCCGCCATCGCCTTGCGCGCCTGCGCCACGTTGGCGAGGCAACGCTGCCGCTCGTAGACGTCGGTGCACCGGCCGACGTACCTCGCGAGGAAGACCTCGAGCCCGTCGAGCCGCTCGGCGCCGCGGGCGGCGTCATCGAAGGCGTCATCGGCGGCGGCAGGAGGGGCGAGAAGCAGGAGAGCGAGCAGGCAGCCGAAGCGCATGAACACCTCGATGTGGGCGGAAGTACCCGGAAACAGGCCCATCATACCCTGAGTTGAGGCTCCAGCTGGGCCGCGCAGGGTAAGTCAAGGTCATCCTTTTGACTACATCAGCCTACCGGCCTAAGCTTGCCCCTGGGTCGGAGGTCGCATGCAACGGCTTCGGCGGGCGGAGCAGGTCGCGGGACGGGTGGAGCGCAGGGACGGGACGCGGCTCGACAAGGTCTTCCGCGTGTACCTGGAGGGCGAGCACGGCTGCGGCCTGGGCATCGCCCGGAACATCTCGCAGGGCGGACTGTTCGTGGAGACCCGCGCACCACAGCCGATCGGGTCGCAGGTCCGCATCACCTTTCCTTCCGAGTCGGGAAACATGCTCGCGGTGGCAGAGGTCCGGTACGTGTGCCATCTGCTCGGCCGCGGGCTCGGGCGGGCGCCCGGGCCGCTCGCGATGCGCGGCATGGGGCTTCGCTTCCTGTACTTCGAGGCCGGGCAGGACGCGGTCCGCGCGGTGCACTGAACGGGCCGCGCCGCCTTGCCGCGCCCGGCTTCGCGTGTTAGCCGAGGAGGGCGTGCTCGCGATCGAGACCGAAGGCCTCACCCGGCTCTTCGACGGAAAGCCGGCGGTCCGCGAGCTGACCCTCGCGGTGCCCGCGGGGGCGTTCTTCGGCTTCCTCGGACCCAACGGGGCGGGGAAGAGCACGACGATCAAGATGCTCACGGGCCTCCTCGCGCCCAGCTCCGGGAGCGCCCGGGTGCTCGGCCTGGACCTGGCGCGGGATCCGCTCACCGTGAAGCGCCAGATCGGGGTGGTCCCCGAGGGGCTGGGCCTCTTCGAGCGGCTGTCGGGCATGGAGCAGCTCCGGATCCACGGGCAGCTCTACGGCCTCCCCCGCGCCGAGGCGGCACGGCGGACGGACGAGCTGCTCGCCGCGCTCGACCTCGGCCCGCACGCCGGGAAGCTCGTCGGCGAGTACAGCCACGGCATGAAGAAGAAGCTGGCGCTCGCGTGCGCCCTGATCCACGGGCCGCGGCTCCTGTTCCTCGACGAGCCGTTCGAGGGGATCGACGCGGTGGCGGTCGCGGGCATCCGCCGGCTCCTCGTCGATCTGGTCGACCGCAAGGCGCTGACCATCTTCCTCACGAGCCACGTCCTCGAGGTGGTGGAGCGGCTCGTGACGCACGTGGGGATCATCCGGGAAGGGCAGCTCGCCGCGCACGGGACGCTGGAGGAGGTGCGCGGGACCGGCACGCTCGAGGAGGTCTTCATCCGGACCGTGGGCGACGAGGCCGGGCCGTTCGGGCTCTCGTGGCTGGGCGAGAGGTCGGGCGCGTGAAGGACGGCGCGGGCCCGCGGTGGTCCTTCA
The DNA here is from genome assembly GCA_023419875.1 of Pseudomonadota bacterium. Classification (GTDB taxonomy): domain Bacteria; phylum Myxococcota; class Myxococcia; order Myxococcales; family Anaeromyxobacteraceae; genus Anaeromyxobacter. Next base: position 2,714 of record JAEZXM010000066.1, read on the forward strand.
CGGCGCCGGTCCGGGCCATGGCCGAGCTCCGGCTGCGCCTCACGCTGCGGCGGCTGCTCGGCACGGGCGGGGTGGCCGAGCTCGTCGCCCGGACGGCGATGCTGCTCCTGGCGGTGCCGGCGGGGCTCCTGTTCGGATACTTCACCGGCAGGAACGCCTTCCTCGCCATCGAGACGCAGTCCGCCTGGACCATGACCTGGGCGACGGCCGGTCTCTACTTCGGCGTCTGGCAGGCCTGGACGGCGGTGGCGCTCACGCTCTCCGATCGCGAGTCGTTCGATCTGCGCCGGCTCCTCGTCTACCCGGTCCGGCCGTGGCAGGCCTACGGCTACGAGCTCGCCTCCGGGCTCGTCGGGGATCCGTTCGCGCTCTTCTGGTCGCTCCTCCTCGTCGGCGCCTTCGTCGGCTCGGCGCTGGCGTCTCCCGGGAGCTGGCTCCTGCTCCTCGCCCTGACGCACGTCCTCTTCGCCGCCGGCACGGTGTGCCTCGTCGCGCTCCTCCAGGAGATCCTGGCGCGCGTTCTGCGCCGGCGGCGGTTCCGGGAGATCGTCATCGCCGCTGCGTACGTCCTCGTCGCGCTCCTGGTCTCGTACCTCGCCTCGGGCGGCGTGCGCGCGGTCACCAGGAGCCTCCGGGCGCTCGTCCCGATCGGCTGGTTCGCCTGGCCGGCGAAGCTCGCGATGGAGGCGACGGAGCACCTGTACCGCGGGCGGGTGGCCGGCGCGCTGCCGTGGATCGGGGCGCTCGCCGCCGCGGTGGCGGCGTCGGCGTGGGCGGCGTACCGGCTGGCGCTGGCGGATGCGCTCGCGGGCGCGGAGGGCGGCAGCGCGCGAACCGGCTCCGGTCGCGGCTGGCGGCTCCCAGGCGGCGTCGGGCCCATCCTCGAGAAGGAGCTCAAGTACCTCCTCCGCCATCCGCTCACCGCGGTGCTCGCGGTGGTGCTGCCCGCCCTCGCCGCAGTGGTCGGCTGGAAGGCGGTACCGCTCCTGCCGGAGGACGAGATCTGGCGCGCCCTGCCGCTCCTCGCCTTCGCGCTCTACACGCTGCTCGTGACGCAGGTGATGTGGCTCAACGCCTTCGGCTGGGATCGCGGCGGGGTGCGGCTCTGGTTCTCCGCGCCCGTCGCCCTGCGGGACGTGCTCCGGGCCAAGAACGTCGCCGGCCTGCTCCTCGCGTTCGGCCTCTTCGCCGGGTGTGCGGCCGCGCTCTTCGCGACGGGCGGGCTCCCCCAGGCGTGGGCGCTGCTCGCTGCCCTGGCCCTCCACCTCGGGGCCGGGATCTGGTGGGTCACCGCCGGGAACCTGGTCTCCATCCTGAATCCGCGTCCCGGCTCCCACGCGCTCCAGCGCGGCGGCCTCGCGCCGCTCTCGGCGCTGCTCGGCATGTTCATCGTCTCCGGTGGAACCGCGCTGTTCCTCCCGCCGGTCTTCCTCGCCCTCCGCTTCGACAATCCCTGGCTGCTCGTGGTCTCGTGGGCCGCGATCGCCGTCGCGGGGATCGTCGTCCGGAGGGCGGCGCTCCCGCTCACCGCGCGCCTGCTCGAGCGCCGGCGAGAGCAGGTGCTCGCCGCGGTGGCGGGGGACGACGCGTAGAACGCGCACCCGCTCGACCGCACCCCACCTGCGGCCCGCCCTCGCAGTGTCCACGCTTTCTCCGAAGCGCCATCGGCGCCGGAGGGGCGAACATGGAGATCGGATCACAGGACCAGGGCCTGTTCGGAAAGGGCTCGCCCGGCTCGACGGACACCGGGGAGCTGAAGGAGAAGGCGACCCAGCTCACGCACACCGCGCGCCAGCGGGCCATGTCCACGATTGACCGGCAGAAGGAGCAGCTCGGGAACCTGCTCGATCGTGTGGCGCAGTCGGCGGAAGGCGATCGGCTCGGCGGATATGCGGCGGACTACGCGCGGCGTGGGGCCGAGTACCTGCGCCGGCACTCGGCGGACGAGATGCTCGGCCAGCTGCGGACGGGCATCCGGGCACGCCCGGGTCTGCTGCTCTCGGCCTGCTTCGTCGCCGGCCTCGCGGTGGCCCGCATGATGAAGCGGGAGCCCGGGCGGCGGTCGTGGGGCGGCGACGGCGGCTGGGACGCTGAGGGCCGTGCTGCGTACTGGGACGAGGAGGTTCCATGAGGGCGGAGCGGGAGTTCCACAGCGACAGGCTTCGCGACCGGCCGCTCGGTGATCTGGTCCGCGAGCTCGGGCAGCAGAGCCAGGGCCTCGTGCGCGACGAGCTCCGGCTCGCCCGCGCCGAGCTCCGCCAGGAGCTCTCGAAGGTGCGGAAGGCCGGGGTCGAGCTGGGCGCGGGTGGAGCGGTCGCGTACGTGGCCGTGTTCCTGCTCGGCATCACGCTGATCCTGGTCGGTGCGACGTTCATGCCCGCCTGGCTCTCGGCTCTCATCGTGACCGTGATCTACGCGGCCGTGGGTGGAGGACTGATCGCGGCCGGAAAGGCCGAGCTCGAGAAGGCACGGCCGGCGAAGGCGGTCGAGCACATCAAGGAGGACGGGCGATGGGCGAAAGAGACGATGCACGACATCAAGTCGAGGAGAGGCGCGAGCGCATCGCGGAGCTCGCCGGCGAGGTATCACGACGCCTGACGCCGGAATACGCCAAGGGGAGGGCGCGCGAGATGGCACGGGAAAAGGTGGAGAAGGTGCGGGAGAGCGCGGTGCACAGCTCGTGGTTCGCGCCGGCGCTCGGCGCTGGGGTGGGCGCCCTGGTGGCGAAGGCGCTCCAGTCGCGCGCTCAGGCGCGCGAGGACCATCGCTTCAGCCGCGATGAGGACTGGTACGGACGCCGAGATCTGGAGTTCCGCGGAGACTCCCGCGGCTCCTACGGCTCGCGCGGCTCCTACGGGAGGTCTGGGTTCCGGCGCGGGGAGTCGCCCTACGAGACCTACGAGGAAGACACGCTCCCCGCGGATGTCGGCGACATCCCGGAGCAGGGCCGCAGCCGGGCCTCAGACCTCAAGGAGCGCGCAGGCTCGAAGGTCGAGGAGCTCAAGGATCGCACCGGCGAGGTGAAGGATCAGGTCAGCGCGAAGGCCGGCGAGATGAAGGAGCGGATGAGCGAGCGGGTGAGCTCTCTCCGCGAACGGCTGCCCGATCGCGAGCGGATCCGCGCCAGCACCCACGAGGACACGGGCCTGTGGGCGCTCGGGGCCGCCGCGCTGGGCGTCCTGTTCGGCTTCGCCCTCCCGGTCACGCAGAAGGAGCGGCAGATCCTCGAGCCCGCGAAGCGGAGGGTGCGAGAGCTCGGCGAGCAGGCGAAGGAGATGGCGGTGCAGAAGGGGGGCCAGGCGCTGGACCAGGCCTCACAGAAGCTCGAGTCGGCGCAGACCGGCGATTCGGGCACGGAGCCGGCTTCGCAGCCGCAGCAGGGGCAGCAGGGGGAAGGCCAGGCGCCGCCGGCGCTGCACTGAGCGTACGCCCGGCGATGGCGTGGCTCGTCCTCTTCCTCGCCGGGCTGTGCGAGATCGGCTGGGCGGTCGGCCTGAAGTACACCGAAGGTTTCACCAGGCCCTGGCCGACCGCCGCCACCGCGGCGGGCCTCGTCGCCAGCATGGCGTTGCTCGGGGTGGCGCTCCGGACGCTGCCCCTGGGGAGCGCCTATGCCGTCTGGACGGGCATCGGGAGCGTCGGGACCGCGGTGCTCGGGATCGTCCTCTTCCGGGAGCCGGCCACCGCGCTGCGGCTCGCGTGCATCGGGCTCATCGTGGCGGGGATCGTCGGGCTGAAGCTCGCCGCGCCGGCGGACGGGTAGCGCCGCCAACGTCCGTCCTGCGATCTAAATCGAGAACCGCGCGCGGCGAATTCCATCACGGATTCTCGCCTCCTGGGCCGGCCGACTTGCCCTGGTTGCACTCCGCGTGAGAATCTCCGGCCATGACCCACGGCGCGACGAGACCCGGTTGGAGG
>JAEZXM010000099.1 GCA_023419875.1 Pseudomonadota bacterium
GCGCAGCCGCGGTCGCGGCGGTGCTGGTCCTCCTCGGGGTGGGGTTCTGGCGCAGCGCCGCGGACCTCCACGGCCACGTCCGCGCCGGCGCGCAGGTGATCGTCGAGGCGCTCGCCCGGCAGAGCGCGCCGCGCCGCGGCGGCGCACACGGCCCCAACGGCGCGCACGGCGACGCCCTGACCAGCTTCCGGGCGATGTTCCCGGGGCTGGGCGAACCGGTTCCGGCGAAGCTGCGCCCGTCGAGCCCGTCCGCGGGGCGCTCGCTCTCCGAGCTGTCCGTGCGCGGGAGGACCGGCGCATCCGTGCTCGCCATCTCGCGCGCGGACGGGTCGGTGATCGTCCCCAGCGCGAGCGAGCGGCTTCGTGAGGGAGACGTCCTCGCGCTCTCGGGCACGCACGAGGCGATCGTCTCGGCGCTCGAGCTGCTGGGCGCGGTTCCGCTCACGGAGGGCGCGGGCGACCTCGCCGTGCGCGCGTAGGGCTCAGACGTTCGCGCCGTCCGGCGGCGCCCCCCCGGCGAGGGGAGCGGACGGTTCCCCCGACCGCGCCCCCGCGGTGGCCGCGCGCGTACCGAGCCCGTAGCACGTCATCGAGATCGAGCCGTAGGCGTGGCCCTCGACGAGCACCTCCGCCGGAGCGCCTGCCGCGGCGGCGAGCCCGCCCAGGTAGAGCAGCGGCAGGAAGTGGTCGGGGGTCGGCACGGCGGCGCGGAAGTCGGGATGCTCCGCCAGCGACGGCAGGTCGGCGGGCCGCTCCTGCAGGAGCTCGCGCGCGCGGTCGTCGAAGCGGCGCGCCCAGGCCGTCCCGTGATCCGGCGATCCCCAGTCCACGGCCCGGAGGTTGTGCACCACGTTGCCGCTGGCGAGAACGAGCACGCCGCGCGCGCGGAGCGGAGCAAGCTTCGCGCCGAGCTCGAGGTGGTCGTCGAGCGGCTTCAGCGCGTGGACCGAGAGCTGCACCACCGGCACGTCCGCCGCCGGGAACGCGTGCACCAGCAGCGACCAGGCGCCGTGGTCGATCCCCCAGCTGTCCACGTCGGCGCCGACGTAGGTCGGCTTCACCGCGTCGGCGACCTCCTCCGCGAGCTCCGGCATCCCGGGCGGCTCGTACCGCACGTCGAAGAGCTCCTGCGGGAAGCCGTAGAAGTCGTGGATGGTCCTGGGCCGCGGCATCGCGGTGACCGCGGTGGCGTTCACGTACCAGTGCGCCGAGACGGCGAGGATGGCCCTCGGCCGACCGACCGAGGCTCCGAAGGCGCGCCACGCCTCCGTGTACCGGTTCCGCTCCAGCGCGTTCATCGGGCTGCCGTGGCCGAGGAAGGCGGCCGGCATCAGGGGGCGCGCTTCGGGGGTGTCCGCGGGCGGAGGGGCCATGGCTGCAGGTGAAGCCTAATCGCGCCGGCGCGGCGGCGCCTCAGGGCGACCCGCGGCGCCGGCCCGCTCCGGAGCGCATAGAGAGGTGAGGCGAAGCCCAGCTCGAGCATGCCGGACGCGAGGAACAGGCAGGCCTCCGGAGCACCGCGGCGCACGCCACCGCCGCGCGTGTTCCTGCTCTCGCCCGCGCGGGCAGGCGGGGTGCGCATGGCGATGCTGTTCTCGCCGCGCGCGGCCTTCCCGCTCGCGCGCGCGGTCCAGGGGGGTGGCGCACGGCTGGGCGAGGTGTTCCGCTTCGCGAGCGGCCTCTACTTCCGCGGGAAGCTGGCCTACGCGCTCGCCTTCGGCCGGCCGCCGCCCGGGAGCTCCGCCGCCCTGGTGATCGCTCCCGGCGCGGGCCTCGTCCCGGCGGAGGCGGTCGTGAGCGCCGAGGAGCTGCGCGCCTACGCCGAGGTCCCGGTGGACGCCGAGGATCCTCGGTTCCGCCACCCCCTCGAGGAAGGAGCGGCCGTGCTCGCCGCGTCGCTCGGTCCCGACGGCGAGGCCGTGCTGCTGGGGAGCGTGGCCGCGGACAAGTACGTCGGACCGCTCCTCGCGGTCTTCGGCGCCCGGCTGCTCTTTCCGCCGGAGTTCGTCGGCCGGGGCGACATGAGCCGCGGGGGCCTGCTCCTGAGGGCGGTCGCCGCCGGGACCGAGCTCGCGTACGCGCCGGTCGCCGGCGCCGTCCGGCGCGGCGTCCGCCCGCCGCGGCTGCCGCCGCTTCCGCGGAAGAGATGAGCCGGGACCCCGCGCCGCGTTACGCCCGCGCGGACGCGCGTGGATGGAGCGTCATCCAGATCCCGTTCCGCGGCCGCAAGGTCACGCTGGTCTCGGCCTTCACCGGCCGGTCCGGCACGAGCTCGAGCCGGAAGCGGTCGGCGATCATCGAGAGGACGACCTGCATCTCCATGCTCGCGAACGAGTTCCCGATGCACATGCGCGGGCCCGCGGCGAACGGCAGATAGGCGTACTTCGGCCGGCCTCCGTCGGAGAGAAATCGATCCGGGTCGAACCGCTCCGGGTCGCTCCAGAAGCGCGGATCGCGATGCAGGAGCCAGGGGCAGATGCTGACGGCCGCGCCCGCGGGGACGCGCGTCGCTCCGAAGGTGTCCGGCCGGATCGCCTCCCGGCCGATGATCCAGCCGGGCGGGTAGAGGCGCATCGACTCCTGGTTCACGCGGGCGGCGAGGCCGAGCCGTGGGAGATCCTCGAGACGGACCTCCCGCCCCGCCAGCACCGCCGAGCACTCGCCGTGAAGCCGCGCGTCGACCTCGGGGGCGCGGGCGAGGAGGAAGAGCGCCCAGGAGAGCGCGTTGGCCGTGGTCTCGTGCCCGGCGAGCACCATGGTCATGATCTCGTCGCGGAGCTCCTGGTCGCTGAGCTTCCCTCCGCCCTCCTCGTCGTGCGCCGCCATGAGCATGCCCAGGAGGTCGGGCCGCGGCGGCTGCCCGCGCCGCGCGGAGACGATCTCGTTCACCAGCTCGTCGAGCACACGCAGGGCCCGGGCGAAGCGGGCGTTCCGCGGGGTGGGCAGCCAGGGCGGCAGGTACACGAGTGCGAAGAACCGCTCGTTGGTGATCCGGAGCGCGGTGGTGAGCGCCTGCCCGGTCCGCTCGGCGCGCCCGAGCAGGTCCGAGCCGAAGAGCGCGTGGCCGACGACGGTGAGCGTGAGCCGCATCATGTCCGCGGCCACGTCCACCGCCGCGCCGCGGGCCGCCGCCTCCGACCAGCGGTCGAGGAGTGCGGCGGTGTGGTGGGCCATCACCTCGACGAAGCCGGACAGCCGTTCCCGGTGGAACGCGGGCTGCGCCAGCCGGCGCTTCCGCTTCCAGTCGTCGCCCTCGCTGGTGAGGAGCCCGTCGCCCACGAGCGGCCGGATCCGCTGGTAGAAGAAGTTCTTGCGGTAGTTGGCGTGGTTCTCGAGCAGCACGTGCTGCACGTGATCGGGATGGTTGAGGAGGAACACGTCGCGCCCGAGCCGCAGCCGCACCACGTCGCCCAGGGGCGCCGTGCGGGCCAGGAAGACCAGCGGCTGCCGGCGCATCGCCGGCAGATCCCCCAGCACCGGCCACCCGCCCGGCGCGACCGGCACCGGGGCCGGCGCATCCTGCATCCGCTCTGCGGTCCTCATGGCGAGCCCTCTCTCTCGCCACGAGTGTTGCGCCCGAGGCTCGCCCGCGCACGCCGTGCTGCGCGGGGGCCCTGCACGGGGGCCGAAACGCATCCGCGCACGGCCCGAGCCGTGCGCGGAGGAAGGAAGAGGCCGGCCGGGCCCTGTGCGGGCCCTGACCGGCTTCTCGGAACGGCGCGCTACCGCTGCAGCGTCAGCAGGCCCGGACGCCAGGGGATGAGGTTGTACTCGCCCCCGCAGCTCTGGCAGCCCTGATAGAGCAGCTGGAGATTGCACGGATCGATGGTCCGGGTCTGGTCGGGGTTGGCGCGGACCAGGTCGCCGTGGCTGATGCTGGTCGTCCAGGCGCTCCCGCTGAACGTGACGTTGTTCGCGCCGGCGAACGGATTGCTCTCGCTGGCGGCGAGCGGCGTCCACGAGCCGCCGAGGCTCGTCGCGGTGAACGAGCGGAAGTACCTGCCGCGGCTCCCGATCGCCTCGACCAGCATGAGGTAGCGGTTCTGGCCCTGGATCGTGTAGACCTCCACCGCCTCGAACAGGTTGTTGGTGGAGTCCGTCATGATCGTCGTCTGCTGCCCGAACGTGCCCGGGAAGTTCCCGATCGGCATGCTGGACCGGTAGATGCGCCCGTTGTCTCCGGCGAAGAACAGGTAGCAGGTCGAGGCGTCGCAGATCACCACCTGGTCGATGGGACCCGTGCCCGAGTCGGAGATGCTGTTGGAGT
>JAEZXM010000139.1 GCA_023419875.1 Pseudomonadota bacterium
GCCTGTAACCTTCCTGCAGGGCGCCGAGTAGTCTACCCCGGTCGGCGAGCCCGCCGGGCCCGGCCGGCCGCCGCTCGGCAACGCACCCAAGGCGAGGCGTACTCCGAGTGACGCCCTCGTTCTCCCGCGGCGGCTCTATCCCTCCCGCGCCGCCGCGCTCCGCACCGGCGACGCCCCGGCGCGGGGGAGCTCGAGCGTCTCGCCCACCGCGAGCACGCGGACGCGCTCCGCGGGGATCCCGAGCCGCGCGCGCTCGGCGAGGAGCCGCGTCGGCGGCTCGTCGAGCGGCTCGTCGGTGAGCTTGAACGTGCCCCAGTGCGTCGGGACGAGCGTGCGGGCGCCGAGGATCCGGAGCGCCTCGAGCGCCTGCTCGGGGTCGAGGTGGTAGCGCCCCATGAACCAGGCGGGGTCGTACGCGCCGATGGGGAGGAGCGCGGCGTCGAGCGTCGGGAACCGCGCCGCGATCTCCCGGAAGCCGTCGAACATGGCGGTGTCGCCGGCGTGGTAGACGGCGCCGGCTCTTCCCTGGATCACGAGCCCGCCCCAGAGCGTGCGGTTCTGATCGAACAGCGAGCGCCGCGACCAGTGCTGCGCCGGGACGAAGGTGATCGTGAGGTCGCCGACGCGCGTCGAGGACCACCAGCCGAGCTCGGTCGCGTGGAGCCCGCGCGCCCGGAGGAACCGGCCCAGGCCCAGGCCGGCGACGACGGGCACCTGCAGCGCCCGGAGCGTCGGCAGGTCGAGGTGGTCGTAGTGCGAGTGCGAGATCAGAGCGGCCGCGATGGGCGGGAGCTCGGCGAGGGCGAGCGGCGGCGGGACGTTCCGCCGGGCGCCGACCGTGCCCTCGGGACGGAGGGCCGGATCGACGAGGACCGAGAGGCCGTCGAGCTGGACGAGGAAGCTCGAGTGCCCGAGCCACGTGAGCCGCGCGGGCGCGCCGGGCGGAGGGGGCGTCGCGATCCGCGCGAGGTCTGGAATCACGGTCGGTATGTCTGCGCGATCGGGCGATCTGCGCCGCCGCCCGGCGAGCCTGTCCCAGACGGCCCAGCGGAGGACCGCGCCCAGGGTCGCCGGGCCGGACCCGTCCAGGTTCACGAACCGGCCGGAAGAGTCGCGAGGCTGCTCGAAGGACATGAAGGCCGCTCCGCCTTCGAGCATAACCCGCGTCACATCTCCTTCACCGCCCAGAAGTGCCGGATCTGGTTCCACGTCCCCATCCGCGGGGCCGCGAACGTCACGCGCACGTCGTCGAGCCGCGCGCCGCGGATCTCGATCCGATCGAGCGACGTCGGCGTCATCCCGACCGAGTGCGCGCAGGTGAAGGTGGGGACCTCCTCGATACCGCACCCCATCGCCGAGGCCGCCACCATGTCGGTCGCGAGCGGGTTCGTCCCCGCCACGATCAGATCCATGTCCACGAGCGTCCCGTCGGTCGGGCCGTTGCCTTCCATCGCGCGGGAGCCGTCCACGACCACGAGCCCGACCTTGTTGGCGCGGACCATGTCGAGGATCTCCCAGGCGACCCCGGGCGACCCGCGGTCGGCGGCGTGGTCGTGCACGCCCCCGCGCACGGTCCCGTACACGGACCCGGGGAAGAGGCCGATGAGGTTCTTCATCCCCAGGGTCACGCGGGCGAGCGCGTGGGTCTTCATCATGGGGACCGAGCAGAGGAGGTCCGTGTCCACCAGCGCCCGATGGAGCTGGAGCTCCTCGTAGGCGAGGCCGCCCGGGACCTTCACGGTCGCCAGCTCGCCGACGTGCAGGTTCACGAGTGGTATGCCCAGGCGCTTGCCGAGCTCCGTGTACCCGAGCCGCTCGAAGACGTGCTGCTGCATCGGTTCGAGGAGCGAGGCCTTGCGGGTCCGGAAGACCTCGGCGCCGACCACGTTGAAGCCGCCGGCCGCCGCGGAGCCCTCGCCGATCGAGACGTCCTTTCCGGCCTTCTGGAAGAGCCGCGCGAGCGCCTCGATCACCTGCGGGCGGGTGGTGGCGTACGCCTGCTCGGAGACGAGGTTGGGCTTGAGGAGCACCCGCTCCTTGCCGCGGGCCACGGTCTCCACGCCGCCGAGCAGATCGATCGCCTCCTCCACCGCGCGCTCGATCTTGCCCCTGCGGATCCGGACGACGCTCACGACGTCCGTTCCTTTCCCCGCCGCCGCCGTCGCGGGAAACACCGCGGCGCCGCGCGTGCGGGCGCCCGCGCACCCGCTCCCGAGGAGCCCCGAGATCCCGAGCCCCGCGGCCCCCAGCGCGAGCCGTCCGCCGTGCCCGAGAAACTGCCTCCGCGTCCCGTGCCGCCGCTTCATGCCGCCCTCCGTCCCTGGTGGCGGTGGGGCCACCGGGCGCGAGGACGCCGACGCACAGTGTACCGCTCGCGACCCGCCGAGTGGCTCGCGCCGTGCGGCGCGACCGCCTCGTGCGCTATCTTCTTGGAATGGAGAGCCTCCCGCGCCGCCTCCCGCACGTCGTCACCCGGGCCGACCTCGTCACCGCCCTCACGCCGACCTACGCCGCCGCCCGGGGCGTGGACGACGAGGAGGCGGCGGAGCGGCTCACGCAGGCGCTCGCGATCCGCGGCGTGCTCGACGATCTCCACGCGGCGATCGCCTCGGCCCTCCGCGACACCCAGGGGCCGCGGACGGACGAGGACGCGCTCCTCGACCGGCTCTCCGCCGGCGTCCAGGCGCGCCGCGGGCGCGTCCGGCCCGCGCCCGACACGCCCGGCATCTCCGCGGTCCTCATCCGCCTGGATCTCGAGATCGGCGTCGCGCCCGAGCCGATGCGAGCGACCCTCGGGACGCCGCGTGGTCGCGCGGTGCTGGAGGATGGGCTCGCGGCGCTGGGGAGGCACCTCGTGAAGGAGCTCCTGAAACGATAGGCCGGGGGTCGGTCCGGGCCCCGCCGGCCGAGCCCTCGCCGCGCCGCGCTTCCCGGGTCCCCGCGCCGCACTCCCGGTCGCCTTCCCGACCAGCCGTGGCGTACCCAACGTTCCCCCCGGCGGCAGGGTTGCCGCGAGGAGGGTGCGTTCATGGCTGTCGGAAGCGAGGCGGTGGAGCGGCGCGGGTTCCCGAGCCTGTCGTGGGGGCCGATCATCGCCGGCGTGCTGCTGGCGCTGGCGACGCACGTGGTGCTCGGGCTGATAGGCAGCGCGCTCGGGTTTGCGGCCGATCCCGCGGACTCCCGCGGGCTGGCGGTGCTGGCGGGCTTCTGGGCGCTCGTCACGCCGTTCGTGGCGACGCTGCTCGGCGCCTGGCTCGCCTGCAGGCTGGCCGAGCGCCGGGACGAGCCGGGGACCAACCTGCACGGCGTGATGGTGTGGGCGATCGGGCTCGTCGCCGGGGCGCTCTTTCTGGCGGGCACGGCGATGAGCGGTGCGATGGCCGGAGCGGCCGGGGGTCTGCCC
>JAEZXM010000265.1 GCA_023419875.1 Pseudomonadota bacterium
AACGACCTGTTCGAGGCGGTGCAGGTCTACACGGTCAAGGGAACGGACCAGTTCCTCATGATCGTCGAGTGTATCGGCGCGACCGGCAGGTACTTCCGCGCGTTCAGCGCGACCGATCTCGCCGGGACGTGGACGCCGCTCACCCGGAACGAGGCCGAGCCCTTCGCCGGCGCGGCGAACGTCACCTTCGATGGCAGCGCCTGGACGAACAGCATCAGCCACGGCGACCTGGTGCGCGAGAGTCCGGACCAGACCTTCACGGTCGACGCGTGCAATCTCCAGCTGCTCTACCAGGGCTTCCAGATCGGCAGCGACACGAGCAACTACAACCTCATCCCGTGGCGACCGGGGCTGCTCACGCTCCAGCGCTAGCAGCTGTCGAGGAACGCGCCTCCCGTTCCCGGCCGCCCTGAGCGTCGTCCGCCGAAGGCGGCGGAGTCGAAGGGCGGCCGGGGATCTCGGGCGAGAAGATTTAAAACGGTTTAGAACGTCATGGATCTGCGAGCGTGGGCTTGACAGCCCTCCGCGATCTCCCGATTCTGCCTCCACGTGAACCGAGGTCCACGCCCGGCTCGCGCCCCGGTCGCCGTCGCCCAGGGCGCGTTCCCGGGGGATCGTGGGCCGAAGGCGTCGAGCCGCGATCAGCGCGGACAAGGAGCGGTGATGAGCACGAGGATGCGGAGCATGCTGCTGGCGCTGGCCGTGGCGGCGATCCCTGCCGCCGGCCGGGCGCAGGTCGACGCGACGATCGGGTCCCTTCAGCAGTTGCCGTTCGACACGGTCACCCCGAACCCGACCGGCATCAAGATGTTCTACTACGTGCCGACGAGCGGCCAGGCGCCGATGCCGGTCGTCGTCGGGCTCCACAGCTGCCAGGGGAACCAGGATCAGCTGATGAGCTGGCTCAAGGCCACCGCCGACGCCCACGGGTTCATGCTGGCGATCCCCTTCGCGAACCGCCGCGACGCGAACGTCTCCGGCGTGACCGGGTGCTGGGACGTCGGCTCGGACGACGCCCTCGCCCGCCCGTCGAGCAGCGACTCGGCGGGCGTCGTCGCGCTGGTGAACTACGTCGGGACCACCCTGCGATGCGGCGGTGAGCCGTGCGGCGACCTCGCGCAGGTCTTCGCGACGGGCCAGTCCTCCGGCGCGATGATGACCAACGTCCTCCTCGGCACCTACCCCGAGCTGTTCAAGGCAGGCGCGTCCTTCATGGGCGTGCCGTTCGGCTGCTGGGCCGCGGGCGTGGGCGGCGCGCACCCGGCCCCGGGAACGGCGGACACCCTCGGAGACCCCGCGGGCTGGAGCGGGTCCTGCGCGAACGGGAGCGTGACCCACACCCCCGCCGAGTGGGCGGCGCTCCTGCCGTACACGGACGCGGACACGCCTCCGCGGATGCTGATCTTCCACGGCGCGAACGACACGCTCGTCCACTACACGAACTTCGGCGAACAGCTCGACCAGTGGACGGCGATCCACGAGCTCCCGCTGGCGCCCGAGGCCACGGACCACCCCGGCGCGCCCGCCGGCCACGTGTGGACCCGGACTCGCTACGGCGGCACGGGTCCGCAGCCGCTGGTCGAGGCGGTGAGCATCGCCGGCACCGACCACTTCTCGTCGATGTCCGCCGGTGTGGCCCCGGCGATCGCCCGCTTCTTCGGGATCGGCGACGCGGAGCCGCCCGCCGCGCCCACGGGCCTCGCCGCCGGCAGCGTGACCGCCACCGGCGCGACGCTCGGCTGGACCGCTCCGGCGGGCGGCGGCGTGGCCAACTACGTCGTCTCCCGCGTGGACGGGGCGACCGCGACGGCCGTCGCGTGGCCCACCACCGCCTCCCAGGCGCTGACCGGGCTCACCGCCGAGACGGAGTACACGTACCGGGTCGCGGCCGTCGACGCCGCCGGCAACATCTCCGAGGCCGCCTCGGTCGAGTTCACGACCGCCGCCGGCTCGAAGCCCTCCGGCGGTGGCTGCGGCCAGGGCGCCCCCGCGGGCGCCGCGGTGGCGATCGTGCTCGCGGCGCTGACCCTCGCCCGCCGCCGGCGCGGCCGGGCATAGACGACGCTTCCAGATGGATCCGCGCGGCCCCGGGCGAGCGCCTGGGGCCGCGCTGCGTCGGAGCGCCCGGCCGTCAGGCCGCGCTCCCCGCGGCCTCCTCCCTGCACGAGAGCGCCGGACGCTCACCGGTGGCCGGCGCCGCCCGTCGCTGCAGCTCCGCGGCCCGCCCCCGGCGCGCGAGCATGAGGTAGAGCACCGGAACGGCGTAGCGCGAGAGCACCGTCGCCGCGACCGCGCCCGACATGAGCGCCACCGCGAGCCCCTGGAAGATGGGATCGGTGAGCATGACCGCGCTCCCCACGATCACCGCGAGGGCGGTGAGCGCCATCGGCCGGAACCGCACCCGGACCGCCTCCTCGACGGCCGCCGCGAGCGGCATCCCCTCGGTGAGCTTCAGCTCGGCGAAGTCCACGAGGATGATGCTGTTGCGGACCACGATGCCGGCGCCGGCGATGAAGCCGATCATGCTGGTCGCGGTGAAGAAGGTCCCGAGGAGCGCGTGGGCGGGGAGGATCCCGATGAGCGAGAGCGGGATGGGCGCGAGGATCACGAGCGGCATCGTGAAGCTCTGGAACCAGCCGATCATGAGCACGTAGATGAGGAGCAGGACGGCGGCGAACGCCAGGCCCAGGTCCCTGAAGACCTCGAGCGTGATGTGCCACTCGCCGTCCCACTTCACCGCGGCGCGCTCGGTGTCCGCCGGGTGCGCGAGCCCGAGGAACGGCACCTCGGCTCCGGTCTCGTCGCGGAGGCCGGAGAGCCGGTCCCCGAGCGCGAGCAGCGCGTAGAGCGGGCTCTCGATCTCTCCCGCGAGGTCGGCGGTGACGTAGTCCACCGGCATGAGGTTCTTGTGCAGGATCTCCCGGGGCTCGCGCGCCTCCTCGACGTGGACGAGCTCGGAGAGGGGCACGAGGCCCCGCGACCCCGGCACGGTGAGCGAGAGCAGCGTGTCGATCCGGCTCCGGCGCTCGGGGGCGAGCTGGAGGACGACCGGCACCAGCGCGGACCCGCGCTCGACGTGGAAGGTGCCGAGCGGCGCGCCCTGCCCGGCCGCGGAGAGGGTCTGGATCACCGCCGACGGCGACACGCCGTGGAGCGCCGCGCGCTCCCGGTCGACGGTGAGGAGCAGCCGCGGCGCGGTCGGCTCGAGCGTCGAGTCCACGTCCACGATCCCGGGGACGTCGTGGTAGGCCTCCCGGAGCTCCGTCGCGATCCGCCCGCGTTCGGCCGCGCTCGGGCCGTAGACCTCGGCCACGAGCGTCGCGAGCACGGGCGGGCCGGGAGGGATCTCGACCACCTTCACGCGCGCCTGCTCGGCGGCGGCGAGTCGCTCGATCTCGGGCCGCACGCGCACGGCGATGGAATGGCTCGACGCCCCGCGCTCGGACTTCGGGAGCAGGTTCACCTGGAGGTCCACCTGCTCGGGCGCTTCGCGGAGGAAGCTGTGCCGGACCATTCCCACGAACGTGAACGGGGCGGCGACGAGCGAGTGCACCTGCACGCTCTCCACCTCCGGCTCCTCGAGCAGCCGGCGCGCGACCCGCTGGCCGAGGGCGAGCGCACGCTCCCGGGCGGCGCCGGCCGGCAGGTCGAGCTGGACCTGGAGCTCGCGCTTGTCGTCGAAGGGCAGCATCTTCACCTCGACCGCGCGTACGAGGAGGAGCGCGACCGCGCCGGCGAGGAGCGCCCCCACGCCGCCGAGGAACCCGAGCCGGATGGCGCGCGAGCCGAGGAGCCCGCGCACCACGCGCCGGTCGAGGCGGGCGAGCCGCCCCTCGGGCCGCGACTCGAGGTCCGCGGACGGTGCGTCGCGCTCGGGCTCGGGCGCGTCCCGGTCCGGATCGGCCGGGTGCAGGCCGGCGGCGTCCAGCTCCGGCATCCGGGCCTCGCGCCGGAAGACCTTCAGCGCCGCCCAGGGGCTCACCACGAAGGCGATGACGAGCGAGAACACCATCGCCACGCTCGCACCGACCGGGATGGGCCGCATGTACGGGCCCATGAGGCCGCGCACGAAGGCCATCGGCAGGATCGCGGCGATCACCGCGACCGTCGCCAGGATGGTCGGATTCCCGACCTCGTCCACGGCGTCGAGCACGATCCGGGTGAAGGGCCGGCGCGGACCGGGCAGGTAGAGGTGCCGGTGGATGTTCTCGACGACCACGATGGCGTCGTCCACCAGGATGCCGATGGAGAAGATGAGCGCGAAGAGCGTGACCCGGTTGAGCGTGTAGCCGTTGAGGTAGGTGAGGACGAGGGTCAGGGCCAGGGTCACCGGCACGGCGACCGCGACCACGAGCGCGGAGCGCCACCCCATCGCCACGAGGATGAGCGCGATCACCGACAGCGTCGCGATGAGCAGGTGCTCGATCAGCTCGTTCGACTTCTCGGCGGCGGTCTCGCCGTAGTCGCGCGTCACCGTCGTCTCGACCGACGCGGGGATGAGCCGGCCGCGGAGCGCCTCCACCTTGGACCGGACGGCGTCCGCGAGCTCGGTCGCGTTCGTGCCCGGCCGCTTGGCGACGACGACGCTCGCCGCCTGCTGGAACCCCGGGCGCTCGCGGGAGGCGGTGAGGACCACCGGCGGCTCGGGCTCGGGGCCGTCCACCACGCGCGCCACGTCCTCGACGTACACGGGCCGCCCCTCCCGGACGGCGATCACCACGCGCCCGAGCTCGGTCGCCGTGAACGCGAAGCCGCGCGCCTCGAGCGAGACGCGCATCCCGCCGTCCACCAGCGCGCCCGCCGGGAGCTGCGCCTGCGCGGCGCCGAGCGCCTGGTGGAGCTCCGCCAGCGACAGGGAGAGGGCCCGGAGGCGATCGGGATCGGGCTCGACGCGCACCACCCGGCGGGCCGCGCCGACGACCGAGACCTTCGCGGTCCTCGGGACGGCGGCGAGCTCGCGCGCCACCTCGCTCGCCAGGGCGCGCAGGGCGCCGGGCGCCATGGCCTCCTCGGCGTGGAGGGTGAGCGTGAGGAACGGCACGTCGTCGATCGTGAGCGCCCGCACGACGGGGCGCAGGGCGCCGCCCGGGAGCAGCTCCGGGTGCGCGTCGAGCTCCTGGCGCACCTTCACCAGGCTGGGCTCGAGCGGCTCGTTCACCTCGAAGCGGACGGTGATGAAGCCGACGCCGGACCGGCTCGAGCTGTAGAGGTACTCGACGCCGGGGATGCCCCAGAGCCGTCGCTCGAGGGGGGTGACGAGCTGGCTCTCGACCTCGGAGGGCGACGACCCCGGCATCGGGACCATCACGTCGATCATCGGGACGATGATCTGCGGCTCCTCCTCGCGCGGCGTGAGCCCGACTGCGAGGACGCCGAGCAGGATCGAGGCGAGGACGACGACCGGCGTCAGCTTCGACCGGAGGAACGGGCGGGCGACGCGCCCGGCGAGGCCGTAGCTCTCGGGCTCGTTCACGGGAGCACCTCCACCCGCTGCCCGTCGCGCAGGGCGCCGGGGGCGTCCACCACCGGCTCGCCGGGGCGGAGGCCGGCGCGCACCAGCACGCCGTCGCCGGACGGCTCGCCCGCCGCGATCCAGCGCAGCTCGGCGATCCCGCCGGCCGCGACGAACACGCCGGTGAGATCGCCACGCTCGACCAGCGCCGATCGCGGGACCCAGGCGCGCGCCACCTCGCGGCCGCCGCCGGGGACCTCGATCCGCGCGAAGGCGCCGGAGCGGAGGCCCGCCGCCGGGGTCCGGACCGCCGCCCGGACGCTGCGCCGGTGCGAGACGGGATCGCCGCCGGGCGTGAGCGCGGTCACGATCGCGGTGCCGGAGCTCCCGCTCGCCTCGAAGCGCAGCGCGGCGCCGAGCGCCAGCCCCTCCGCCTCCGCCTCGGAGAGGCTCGCCTGGAGCTCGAGGGCGTCGCCCTCGAGGACGAGCAGCGGCTGGCCCGGGCCGACCAGGTCGCCGGGCTCCACCCGCCGGGCCTGCACGATCGCGTCGAACGGGGCGCGGAGCTGCGCATAGCCGAGGTTGGCCTCCGCCGCGGCCACGGCCGCCGCCGCCTGGGCCCGCTGGCTCTCCGACAGCTCCAGCTCCGACGAGGTGGCCGCGCGCTGCCCGACGAGCGTGCGGATGCGCCGCTCGTGGGCGGATGCGGCGCCGAGCGCCGTCCGCGCAGCCGAGACCGCGCCCCGGAGATCGGCGTCGCTCAGGGAGACGAGCACCTCTCCCCTCCGGACCCGCTCGCCCTCCCGCACGCGCACGGTCTGGACGCTCGCCGAGACCCGGGTCGAGATCGTCGCGCGCTCGACGGCGGCGACGGTGGCCGGGACCCACGCGCCGCCGGCGGCGGTGGTGGCCCGGACGGTGCGCACGCGCGCAGGAGGGGCGGCGTCCGCGGGCGCGGCCCGCGCGGCGAGGGGGAGGCCCGCGGCGAGCGCGAGCAGCACGGCGGAGCGGTACGCGGTCATGGCTTCATCCCTTCGATCGGCTGGTGGAGGGCGAGCGCCAGGCTCGCGCGCGCGAGGCG
>JAEZXM010000282.1 GCA_023419875.1 Pseudomonadota bacterium
GCAGGGAGCTGCTCGAGGACGTGGCCCGGTGGTTCCTGATCGGGCTCGGGAACGTCATCATGGTGAACGATCCCGAGCTGGTGGTGATCCAGGGCCAGCTCGTGAAGGCCGGCGACACCTTCCTGGCCCGGCTCCGCGAGGGCATCCGCGACCTCGGCCTCCCCGACGTGGAGAAGCGGGTCCGGGTCGAGTACTCCCGGCTCGGCGAGGAGCGCGGGGCCCTCGGCGGCGCGGCCTTCGCGGTCGCGGATTTCTTCGCGAAGCGTTTGAGGTTCTGAGTCGGGGTAGGCCGCCTTGCAAGGTCGCAGGCAATCGTCGATGGCCTCGCCGCGGCGCCCTCGAAATCCACCATTGGATCCGGTGCTCTCATGAGCGGACCCTCCATACACCGTCGTGCGTGCCGTTGTCCCCCGCTCGCTACCGTGCGATGCTTGCCGGCACCATTACTTCTCGGGGGACACACTCATGCGCCCGCTCGCCCTGCCACTCTGTGCCGCCGTTCTCGCCTCCTGCGCGCCGAACGTCAAAGTGCTCCACTCCGGCGCTGCGCAGGCCGCGCGGCGGCCCGATTGCCGCGTCGACTTCTTCCGGGTGAAGCCGCCGGAGCTGGCGTTCGACGAGATCGCCGTGCTCCAGTACGACGGCAGGGCTGTGGACCTCATTGCGCTCCAGGAGCTGATGCGCAAACAGGCCTGCGCCGCCGGGGCCGACGCGGTGGTGGTCACCCGGGAGTACGTCGCTGTCGCCGGCAGGGCCTCGATGATCGGCACGGGGATCCGGTACCGGGACCTTACGCCGGGGCAGCGCGCCCTGCTCGACAAGCCGCGCGACCTCGCGGTCGAGACCCCACCGGCCGGCTACCGGGCGGTGGTCGTCAGGGAGGGCGCCACCGTCCACCCCGACGCCGCGCTGAAGAGGCCGGCGCTCTCGACCGTGCCGGCCGGGACGGTGCTCTGGCAGGCCGACACGACCGCCGCCCTCACGCTCTCTTCCCGGGAGCGGCAGCGGCTGCAGGGGGACGGCCGGCCGGAGAGCGCGGAGGTGTGGCTGCCGGACGGGTCGACGGGGTTCGTCGCCGTCGAGCGGCTCGCTCCGTACCAGCCGACGAGCCCAGCGGGCGCGCCGGGCGCCAGGCCGGACCCCGACGCTGGGATCTGATTCCCGCCTGCCGCTCGACGCCCGTCGCTACCGGATCCCCACGCCGCCGGGGCGGACGCCGTAGTTCCACCAGCGCTCGACGAGACCGGGGAAGTCTCGCGAGGAGACGTCGGCGGGCGGGGGCGAGGCGCCATCCCAGGCCGTCGGCCGCCGCGGATCGCCCGGGCCGGGGACGACGAGGGAGCCGACGTAGTCGCCCTTCTCGTAGACCTTCTTCACGAGGTCCCCGAGGTGCGCGAGCTCGGCGTCGCCGACCTGGCCGGTGGCGGTCGCCTGGTAGAACTGCACCGTGACGCGCACCGGGAAGCGAGCGTCGCGCTCGACCTCGAGGCCGGCGAGCTCGGTGAACGGCCCCTCGAGCTCGCCGTGGCCGAGCACCGCCACCTCGAGGTCGCTCTTCGACTCCTCGGTCGCCGGCGCTGCCGCTGCGACCGGCCCGTCCGCGGACTTGAGGACGTACGCGCGGCGCGGCGGCTCGCGATGCTTGAGGGGGACCTGGATCAGCAGGAGGAGGTTCGCGTCGTCGCCGAGGCTCTCGGCGGACTCGCCGTTCATCGTGGTGCCGCGCTCGAGGACGTCGGAGATCCGCTCGGCGGTGAGCGCGGCACGCTGGCCGCCGGCGTTGAAGAAGAGCCGCTGGCCCCAGCTCGCCCCGCCGGAGACGGTGTCGCGGGCGTTGTCCACCACCGTGAGCGACGCGCCCTGGCGCGTCACGAGGATCGTGAGGACGGCCGGGTTCCGCGCCGTGGACTGGTAGTTGAAGATGACCGGGTGGAACTTCGCCTTCCCGCTCTTCGGAACGGGGAGGAAGGCGGCCTGAGCCGAGACGAGCGCGTGGGTGTCGCGCGGCGCGAGGAGGGAGCCCGTCCGGATGCGGCCGTCGTTCGGCGCGGACAGCCAGCGGCCCGGATCGGCGAGGAAGTCGCGGAGCGTGATCACCTTCTCCGACCCATCCTTGCGCTCGTTCCCGACCCGCAGCCAGATCCGGTCGAGGCGGACGTCGGCGGTCCGGTCGCTGAAGTTCGGCGGCCGGAGCACCGGCATGAGCGCGAGCTTGGTGCCCGAAGCGCTCTCGGACACGACCTCGATCGTCACGTCGCTGATGTTCGGTCCGACCGACGAGCCCTGCCAGCGGCCGGTGTCCTCCCAGAGCACGTTCAGGAGCTGGAGGCCGTGGGCCGCCGCGCGCGACTGGAGCTCGCCGTCGCTCACCATCCCGGCGATGCGATCCACGACCTCGCGATAGCCGTGATCGGCGCGCGGGGAGGCGCCGATCGGCTGAGGTGCCGCGGGCGAGGCTGCGAGGGCGAGGGCGGTGAGAACGGGGAGGGCAGCGAGCGCGGGCATGGGGTTCCTCCGTTGCAGGTGGCTTCCACCATCCAAACGCTCCAGCGCCGCGAAGGATCTGTCTCCTCACGCATACCGCTTCATGAACCGCTCCAGCGCGGCCTGGAGCCAGCGCATCGAGCTCGCGCCCGCAGCGAGGAACAGGTGCCCCGTCACCGGCGGCGCGTCGAGGTGGAACGTGTTCGCCAGGACGACGGCCGGTTCCTGCCCCTGGAACACGTCCGCCCGGGCGGCGGCCTCCTTGCGGCCCTCGACGGCCAGCCGCGGCTCGTCGAACTTCACGCGGGTCCCGAGCAGCTCCGCCAGCCGCTCGACGCAGGCGCGGACCAGCACTGCGCCCATCGTCCGCAGCTTCTCCCCGCCGACGGCCTCCGGCAGCACCAGGAAGGCGCTCCCCTCGAGCTCCCCCTGGAAGCCCTGCTCCAGCACCGCGACGCGCCCCTCGCCTTTCAGCTCCGCGCCGACGTAATAGCGCAGCAGCACCGCCGGCATCACCTGCGCCGCCGGCACGGTGAGCCCGACGCCCAGGTCCATCCCCGCGGCCACGTCGGCGCCGGCCTTGCCGAACGCCATGTTCATGAGCTCCTGGAGGACGTCGAGCTCCTCCGTCAGGAGCACCGCGGTCTCAGGCATCCGGAGCTCCCGCCGCCGGCGCGACGCGCTCCAGGACCGCCGCCACCGCCTCCCGCGTCGGCGGCTTGCGCAGGACCTCGGCCGCGCCCAGCTCGAGCGCGCGCGCGATCGACCGCGGCTGGACGTCGGCGGTGACCACGACCACGACCGCCTCCTTGGCCATCGCCTTCAAGGCGGCGAGGCAGTCGAGGCCGGCCATCTGCGGCATCGTCAGGTCGAGAAAGGTGACGTCCGGGCGCTGCAGCGCGAACTGCTGGAGGGCCGCGTTGCCGTCGCCGGCCTCGCGCACGGCGAAGGCCCGCTCCTTGGGAAGACAGCTCCGGAGGATCCTCCGGGACACCGGAGAATCATCCACGATGAGGACGTCGCGTTCCTTCATGTGAGCCTCGCTCGGACACGGGACGGAGAGCCGCGAGCCGCGCGTTCCCCCGAAGAGATGGCCGTGCACGCCACACGCCAGGTCAATCCTGCCCCGGTATCCCGCGTCTCCACGGGCATGTCGCGCGGCACGCGCCTCCCACCCCTGGGTGGACCCGCACTCCGGGTCCTCACCTTCTCCGGGGCCGGACCCGGGCGCCCGGGGCGAGGCGCGAAACGATCGAACGATTTCCATGGGTTCACTCCCGGCGCGACATCGCGCTTGCCGACCGTGCGTGCGAGTGGGAGCGTTCGGCCGTTCGAGATCGTCGGGTGGCGTACTCCGCGGATCCCGTGTCGCAACATTCCCCGCGGCGCGCCCATCCTTCACCACTCAGGAGGCGCACGATGCGTCGCACGAGCAGTCCCGCCCGCGCCGGCCGCGGGCTCTGGTGCTTCTTCGTCCTCTCGGCCCTGTTGCTCGTCCCCGGCTCCCGGGCCTCCGCCGCGGGCGCCGGTTACTGGCGCACGAGCGGGAACCGGATCCTCGACGCCAACGGCGAGGTCGTCCGCATCGCCGGGATCAACTGGTACGGCTTCGAGACCACCGACAAGGTGATCCACGGCCTCTGGGCCCAGGACTGGCACAACATCGTCAGCACCATCAAGGCGCTCGGCTACAACGTCGTCCGCATGCCGTTCTCGGACGACATGGTCTCGTTCCCGATCGACCCCACGAACATCGGCGCGTCCAACGGCGGCGGCCCGATCAACCGGGACGTGATCGGCCTCGACTCGCTCGCGATCATGGACCGGGTGATCCAGACGCTCGGCGACGTCGGCATCCGCGTCATCCTCGACAACCACCGCTCCAACGCCGGGAACAGCGCGCAGGAGAACGGCCTCTGGTACACCCCCGAGTTCTCCGAGCAGACGCTGATCGCCAACTGGGTGACGCTCGTCCGGCGCTACGAGGACTTCCGCGATCCGCAGGGCAACCCCATCGTGATCGGGGCCGACCTCCGCAACGAGCCGCACCTCAACGTCGCCGGCGCGCAGACCGGCGCCTGCTGGACCGGCGACACCGCCACCGCCGGCTGCCCGACGACGAGCGCGCGGAACTGGCCCAAGGCCGCCGAGCGGATCGGAAACGCCATCCTCGCCGAGAACCCGAACTTGCTCGTCATCGTCGAGGGCGCCGAGTGCTACAGCGGCGACTGCGACTGGTGGGGCGGCAACCTCCAGGGCGTGGCCACGCACCCGGTGGTGCTCGACGTCCCCAACCGCCTCGTCTACTCGGCTCACGACTACGGCCCGAACCTCTTCCGGCAGAAGTGGTTCACGAACAGCACCACCTGCGAGAGCCTGGCCGCGGTCTGGGACAAGTACTGGGGGTACATCAGCCGCGACGGGATCGCGCCGGTGCTGGTGGGCGAGTTCGGCGCCAACAACGGCGACTACACCGGCACCTCGCCCGGCAGCCAGGGGCAGTGGTTCCAGTGCCTCGTGGGCTACATCAAGGCCCGCCCGAACATGCACTGGACGTACTGGGCGCTGAACGGCGAGGACGACTACGGCCTCCTCACCGCGCAGTACGACCCGGTCCCGCCCTCCGCCGGCAAGCAGGCGCTCCTCGCCCAGATGCAATTCCCGCTCGAGGGTGGCGGCGGCCTCTCCTGCGCCACGCCCAACATCCCGCAGAGCTTCTCCGCCACCGCCGTGTCGGCGAACCGCGTGGACCTCCGGTGGAGCGCGGTCCCGTCTCCGGGCGCGGGCTGCGCCGTCACGTATGACGTGTTCCGCAGCACGAACGGCACCACCTTCACCGCCTCGGACGCGACGCGGATCGCGAGCGGGATCACCGGCACGTCCTGGTCCGACACGACCGTCGTCGGGAGCACGACCTACTACTACCTGGTCGAGGCGGTGGACATCACGGTGGCCTCGCCGCCCTCGAGCAAGACGAGCGCGACGACGCCCCAGGGCGGCGGCACGAGCTTCGCCCTCACCGTCACCACGGCGGGGACGGGCAGCGGCACCGTCACCTCCGGCTCCGGCGGGATCGTCTGCGGGACAGGAGGGACGAGCTGCTCGGCGAGCTACACCACCGGAACCGTGGTCACCCTGACCGCGGCCTCGACCTCGGGCTCGGGCTCGACCTTCAGCGGCTGGAGCGGCGCCTGCAGCGGCACCGCCTCCACCTGCGCGGTCACCATGACCCAGGCGCGTTCGGTCACCGCCACCTTCACCTCCACCTGCGCGTCCCCCACCCTCACCGTGACCAAGAGCGGCACCGGGACCGGCACGGTCAGCTCCGGCACGTCGGGCGGGATCCAGTGCGGCTCGGTCTGCTCGATGTCGCTCTCCTGCGGTGCGATCGTCACCCTGACCGCGACGCCGAACGCGGGCTCGACGTTCTCCGGCTGGAGCGGCGGCTGCAGCGGCACCGCTCCCACGTGCCAGGCGGCGGTCGGCTCGAGCTCGGCGACCGTGAACGCGGTCTTCACCCTGGGCACGAGCTACACCCTCAGTATCACCCGGGCCGGCACCGGGTCCGGTACGGTCACCTCCAGCAGCGGCGGCATCGACTGCGGCACGACCTGCAGCGCCAGCTTCGCGTCCGGTACGGCCGTGACGCTGACCGCGACCCCCGGGGCGGCGTACCAATTCTCCGGCTGGAGCGGGGCGTGCACCGGTACCGGCGCGTGCATCGTCACCATGACCGCGGCTCGGTCCGTCACCGCCACGTTCGGCTCGTGCGCCAGCGGGACACTCACCGTCATGAAGTCCGGCGCGGGCACCGGCACGGTCACCTCCAACACGGGGACCATCAACTGCGGCACGACCTGCTCGGCGGGTTTCGGGTGCGTCTCGAGCACCATCCTCACCGCCACGCCGGCGGCTGGCTCCCGGTTCGCCGGGTGGAGCGGCGCCTGCAGCGGGACGGGCGCGACCTGCACCGTGGCGAGCGGCATCGGCGTGACGGTCGGCGCGGCCTTCGAGCCGACCGGCACGACCCCGTGCACGAACCCGATCACCTTCACGAACAACACCAACAACTTCAACACCACCGGCGCGGCCTGTTACCGGACTGCACAGCGGGTGAACGGCTGGGGCTGCTCCAACTTCGCCGGTCGGACCGTCAGCGTGAACGGCGGGACGGCGACGACGAGCTGCGGCGCGGGCCCCTTCCCGCTCGCGCAGGTCGGCGGGTACACGTACTTCTCGGCCACGGCGGGGCAGTATCCGTGGGCGAGCATCTACGTGTGGTGACGCGGTTCGCCTGACGCCACTGCGGCAGGCGGCGGGACCTCGAGCGGCCCCGGTCGGCGACGCCGGCCGGGGCCGCACTGTACTCGTGCGAACGGGCCGCCGGCGTCAGTCCTCGATCCGCTCGATGCCGAAGACGACCGGCCGGACGCCGTCGGTGCAGCAGGCGACCATGGTGCGGTCGTCCTTCATCCATCCGTCGAACAGCCTCCCGCCGAAGCTGCCGCCGGCGAGCAGCGTCGCCACGTACTTGTGGATGTCGTTCCAGGCCCAGTCGCAGAAGCCGGAGGGCTTCGCGAAGCTGGTCGTGAACTCCTGACCTTCACGGAAGGTCTCGCAGGCGGCGGCCTCCCGGCGGCAGAACGTGCTGGCGATCTCGGGCTGGAGCGTTCTCTTCAGGACCGTGATCCGGCAACGAGGCATGGCGGGCGTCTCCCCGAGCCCGGCGCGGGCTCTGGGGCAGCAGAACATCCGGGACGCGCTGGGGCGAGGACCGCCGGCGGCGGGTGCGCGTGGACCACCGCCCGCCGCGAAAACAAAAGCCCCACGCAACTGGACGGAGTTGCGTGGGGCACAGGGTGTGACCCCTACGGGAATTGAACCCATGTTTTCGGCGTGAGAGGCCGACGTCCTAACCGCTAGACTAAGGGGCCACGTTCCTCGCTTTCTCTAGCTCCGATCGCTGTGGCAGGCAACGCCGGAGCGCGACTTCTGGGGAACTAGGATTCGAACCTAGATAGCCAGATCCAGAGTCTGGCGTCCTGCCGTTAGACGATTCCCCAATCTAAACGGGGGAGCTTCGGCTCCCCACCGCTTCGCGTGGGGAGCCTGCGCTCCCCCGAACCCCCTGCTCGCTCCGGGCCAGCAAAGCTGGCCCTTCGCTCGCGGGTGCTGCTTCCTCACTTCGCTTCGCGTGGGGAGCCTGCGCTCCCCCGAACCCCCTGCTCGCTTCGGCCCAGCAAAGCTGGGCCTGCGCTCGCTGGGGCCACTTCCCTTGGTCTCCCGCTCTTCACTTCCTCTTCACGAGCACGAAGATCCGGACCTGGCCCTTCGCCTCGTAGATGTTGAGCCCTTCCCAGCTCCCCGCCTTCGGGTCCGGGTTGGCGATGTGCAGCGCCTTCACGCCCGGCTGGTCGGCGATCGCCCGCCTTGTATACCTGGGCGGGTAGTTCTGTCGATAGAACCGGATGGTCTCGTCCCAGCTCTGCGGTACCTGGTACCGGTTCTCCGCCACCTTCGAAGCGCCGTCCGGGAGCAGCGCCCCCGCCACGCGAACGTCGGCGAGGACGAGCACCGGAAGGGCAACCAGGAATCCGGCGAGGGCGGCCTTATATCGGGCGGATAGGGTCACGGTCAAGCACTCCCGTCTACCGGTCCCCGGGGCTCTCGTCAACGGCCCCGACTCGCGCCCCGTCACCGCCAGACGCCCACGAGCCGGCCCTTGTGTCCCGCCTCGCGGAGCACGAGGTCGCCCCGCTTCCAGGCCGCCGCGGCATGCGGTCCCACCCAGAACCCCTTGGGCTCGCTGCGGCGCCAGCTCTTCCGGAAGAACTCCTGGATCTCGAGGAAGAGCGCCTTGAGAGCGTAGGGCTTCCCTTTCCGGCTGTTCGGGTCGTCGTCCACGTCGAGCTCCGCCCAGATGCGGCCGGCGAGGAGCTCGCCCTGCTCGCTGCGGATCGAGCGCTCGTAGTGGAACACCGGCGAGGGCACCTCCTCGATGGAGAGCATGCCCTTGTCCGGACCGCGCTTCACCGGGTGGACGATCACCGGCCCGAGCCGCTCGAGCGCGAGGTAGTAGGCCGTGCCGTCGAGCTTCGCAGGCGTGTCCGGGCCGGCCACGAGCGGCGTGAAGCCGGGCGGCACGAGCTCGGGGTAGACGGTCAGCTCGCGCCTCTCGAGCAGCCGGAAGAGCGCGACCTCGTCGTCGGGAAGCATGAAGTAGTGGACCGTGGCGCCCATGGGAGCCGGGGAGGATACACCGGGACTACACCCGCGCCACCAGCGCGTCGTAGCTCTGGGCGATCCGGGTGGCCAGGATGAGCAGCTCGCCGACGCCCTCGGCGTCCACCATCGCGCCGCGCCCGCCGTCGGCGTAGAGCACGTTCACCACCCGTCCCAGCGCGAGGATCGGCACGAGCAGGGCGTTCTTCGGGACCCCGCCGCCGAGCGCCTTGAGCAGGCGGACGTTCGACTCGGTCCTGGGGAGGGGCCCGAGGTAGTGGGATCGGGTCCGGACCACGGTGTCGAGGACGCCCGGGGTCCCGAGCCGCAGGCGGATCGCCGGCGCGGCCACGGAGAGGCCGCCGCCGAGGCCCACCCAGCCCTGCGCCACCCCGCGGTGGACCGTGAAGAGCACCGCCCTCCGCACACGCGTGCGGGCATAGCGCAGCACGACGCGCGCGATCGCCGTCCGCTCGGCGACGCCCGACAGCGCAGCCAGCGCGTCCGCGAACCCGAGCGGGCTCGCCTCCGGGGTCCGCGGCAGCGTCGGCGCGGCCGGCTCGAGCATGTCCTCCGTGAGGTCGATGATCGGCGCCTCCGGCTCGGCAGGCGCGCCACCGTGGACCCCCGCGTACAGCGACTCGAAGCCGGCCTCGTCCATGAGGTCGGCGTCGAGCGCCTGGCGCGCCGCCGGTGCGCCCGCGCGGGCGGGCGCGCGGATCGACTCGCCCTCGATCTCGATCCCCCGGAGCTGCCGCACGATCCCGTACGCCGAGCGGAGGAGCGCCCAGATCCGCGCCTCCGCTGCGACCGCGGCCGTCACGCGCCGCCCGGTCGCGAACGCAACCTCGTCGAGCATGGCCAGGTCGCCCGGATCGCACGCCAGGATCGTGAGGCTTCGGTCGCCGGCCGCGAGCGGCACGATCTCGCACCGGTCGGCGAGGTCCCGCGGGACGAGCTGCACCGCCTCGCGCTCGGGGACCACCGGCCCGGCGACGTGCCGGCACCCGTGCCGGCGGGCGAGGGCCCCCGCGAGCCGCTCCTCCGTCACCGCCTCCATCTCGAGGAGGTTGGTGCCGAGCCGGCCGCCGAAGATCACCTGGGTCTGGAGCGCCTCGCGGACCGCCGCGACGGTGCATGCGCCGTCCTCGACCAGGAGCTCGCCGATCCGTCGCGCCACCGCAGGCATCCTACCTCCGCCTGGTCAGCCACGCCCGGGTCTGGTGAGCTTCGCCGGATCCAGCAGCCGTCGCGCCTCCGCGGGCGAGAGGTCCGAGCGCTCCGCCGCGACCTCAGCGATGGAGCGCCCGCCGGCGAGCGCCTCCTTCACCACCTCCGCCGCCGCCGCGTAGCCGATGCGCGGAGCGAGCGCGGTGGCGAGGCTCACGGTCCGCTCGGCGTACGACCGGCACCGCGCCTCGTCCGCCTCGAGGCCACGTGCCAGGCGCTCGTCGAAGACGCGCACCGCTCGGGCGAGGATCTCGAGCGCGTGGCAGAGGTCGAAGGCGACGAGCGGCATCATCACGTTGAGCTCGAGCTGCCCGCCGCTCGCGGCCCAGGCCACCGCGCCGTCGAGCGCCACCACCTGGTAACACACCATGGCGAGCATCTCTGCCATCGACGGGTTCACCTTGCCCGGCATGATCGAGGAGCCGGGCTGGACCGGCGGGAGCACGAGCTCGCCCAGGCCGGAGGTGGGCCCGCTCCCCAGCAGGCGGATGTCGCCGCCGATCCGGAGCAGCTCCAGCGCCCCGACGCGCAGCGCGCCGGCGAGGGCGACGAACGGCGCGATCGACTGCATGGCGTAGAACGGGTTGGGGGCAGGCTGGAGCGGCGTGCCGGTCAGGCGCGAGAGCTCCTCGGCCATGAGCACCGGGTATCGCGGGTGGGCGTTCAAGCCCGTGCCGACGGCGGTCCCGCCGATGCCGAGGAGCGAGAGCTCGGGCAGCGCGTCCCGCAGCCGCCCCGCGGCCATTCCGACGGCGGTGCCCCAGCCGGAGACCTCCTGGCCGAGCCGGATCGGCGTCGCGTCCATGAGGTGCGTGCGGCCCGACTTCACGACGCCGTCCCACTCCTTCGCCTTCCCCGCGAATGTCGCCGCCAGCCCCGAGAGCGCCTCGATCACCTCCGGGGCGAGCTCCAGCGCCGCGAGGCGGATCGCGGTGGGCACGACGTCGTTCGTGGACTGCGCCATGTTGACGTCGTCGTTCGGGTGGACGCGCGCGGCGCCCTCGGGTTCGCCGAGGAGCTGGTTCGCCCGGCGGGCCAGGACCTCGTTCACGTTCATGTTGTGCGAGGTCCCGGCGCCCGCCTGGTACACGTCCACGACGAACTGGTCGCGGTGCGCGCCGCCCAGCACCTCGCGCGCGGCCTTCTCGATCGCCCGTGCCTTGGCCCGAGGGAGCAGGCCGAGCGATGCGTTCACCCGCGCGGCGGCGAGCTTCACGCGCACCGTCGCCTCGAGGTAGGCGGGGTGCGCGCGGAGGCCGGAGATGGGGAAGTTCTGGACGGCCCGCGCGGTCTGCGCGCCGTACAGCGCGCGGGCGGGGACCTCGACCTCGCCCATGGTGTCGCGTTCGATGCGGGTGCCTGAGCGCTTGCGGGTTGCCATTGCGACCTCCCTCGGTACCGGACGGAACGTTAACCCCGTCGCGGCGGCCGCGCCCGCATCAGCGCGCGGGCTCGTTCACGGGACGGCGCCCCTCCCGAGCTTCGCCGCCAGTCTCCGGAACCCGATCTCCGTCTTCGCGTCCTCGATCTCGCCCAACTCGCAGGCCCGGAGCGCGCCCTCGAGCGTCCGCCACTGGAGGTGCGATCCCTCCTCGAGCGGCGAGCCGTCGCCCTCGTGGGGAGCGTCGAAGAGATCGGGGCCGTCGCCGCGGGAAACCTCGGCCTCCAGGACGTGGATCTTCTCCGAGACGATCCCCGGCAGCGGGAAGAACGCCCCGCCGATCCGGCGCACGGCCCCCGGGTCGATCGCGAGCCCCGCCTCCTCGCGCGCCTCCTCCACCGCCCGGACCCGGAGCGCGGCCTCGCCCAGCTCGCCCGGCTCGAGCACGCCGGCGACGATCTCCTCGACGAGGAGGTACTCGGGCTCGGGGAGCGCCGCCGTCTTCCCGCGGCGGAAGAACGCCGCCGGCCGGAGCTGGTGCCGCGTGAGCACCTCCACGCCGCGCGACGTCCGCGCCCAGATCACGAGCGCGACGGCGTCGAGCGTGGGCCGGTCGACGACGTCGATCGCGTACTCGCGCGAGCGGCTCCCGTCGTCGCGGCGGTTCCGGGCCCGAAGGCGCTTCAGCCTGAGGAACCCCTCGTCGAGCCGGGCGCGCGCGCTGTAGTCCTCGAGGACCTCGATCGACTCGACCTTGGGCATGTGCGTCCTCCTCCGGGAGTGCGGGCGTGCCGGCGCGGAACGCTGGTCATAGCACGCGCACCACGGCCCTTCAGCGGTCTCCGGGGCCGGGCTTCACCCCCTCCGGCGGGCACGCTAAGCTCGTCTCCGCGTGCGTCGGAAGGACGGAAACCGGGAGGTGACGCAGGAGCGGGATCTCCTCCTGCGGCTGCTCGGCGAGAGCGCGCGGGACGTGGTCTTCCGGATCCGTCCCGGTCCGCCGCCGGTCTTCGAGTACGTGAGCCCCGTGGTGCGCGACGTCACCGGCTACTCCGCCGAGGAGTTCTACCGGGACCCGGAGCTCGGCATCCGGATCGTCCACCCCGACGATCGCCACCTCGCAGACCCGGCGCGGATCGACGTCCCGGGCGGAGTGCGGATCCGGTGGGTCCGCAAGGGCGGCGAGGTGATCCACGTCGAGTCCCGCGGGGCCGTCCTCCGCGACGAGGCCGGCGCGGTGGTCGCGTTCGAGGGCATCGTCCGCGACGTCACCGCGGCCGTCCGCGCAGAGGAGGCGCTGCGGGAGAACGAGGCGCGGCTGCGCTCGGTCTTCGCCGCCATGGCGGAGGGGGTCGTCATCTTCGACACCGACGGCCGCGTCCTCGACTGCAACGCCTCCGCGGAGCGGATCCTCGGGCTTCCGCGGGATCGGCTGATGGTACGGACGAGCCACGAGAACTGGCACGTGCTCCGACCCGACGGCACCCCGTTCCCGCCTGCCGAGTACCCGGCCAACCGCACGCTCCGGACCGGCCAGGCGGTCCGGAACGAGCTCCTCGGCATGATCCAGCGCGACGGGTTCGTCCGCTGGCTGTCGATGTCGTCAGAGCCGCTCCGGCTGGGCGACGCGCGGCCGCACGGCGTGCTGACCTCGTTCGCCGACATGACCGCGGAGCGCCACGCGTGGGTGGAGGTCCGCCGCGGCGAGGCCCAGCTCCGGTTGGCGATGGAGTGCGCCGGCCACGCGTACTGGGAGCTGGACGCGCCGTCGCGCGGCGCCGACGGCTGGATGGCGGCCGTGCACCCCGAGGACCGCGACCGCGCCCTCGCGGACCTCGAGGCCCACGTCGACGGGCGCACGCCGGTGTTCGCCTCCGAGTACCGGTTGCCCGCGCCCGACGGCGGATGGCGGTGGGTGCATCTCAGCGGGAGGGCGACGGCGCGGGACGAGACCGGCCGCGCCACCCACCTCGCCGGCACGATCACCGACGTGACAGAGTCGAAGCGGCTCCAGGAGCAACTCCGCCACGCGGACCGCCTGGCCGGCGTGGGCACGCTCGCGGCAGGGGTGGCGCACGAGGTGAACAACCCCCTCGCTTACGTCGCCGCCAACCTCATCGCGGTCGACGAGGCGCTCGCGAGGCT
>JAEZXM010000324.1 GCA_023419875.1 Pseudomonadota bacterium
AGGTCGTGGCGCAGTACGAGGCGCTCGGCCCGGGCCAGCTCCGGTCCGCCCGGCACCTCGACGCGGCGGTCTTCCCCGGCCCCGAGGTCGCCGGCATCGGCATCGGCCACGCCCGCCTGCTCCGGGCGGCGATGAAGCGCCGGCCGGTTGCCATCGCGCCGCCCTCGGGCCCCGCCCCGACGCCGCCGGCGATCCTCGTGCGCCTCGCCGCCGTGGGCGCGACCTGCGGGGTCGAGATCTCCGGACTCGAGCCGGCCGGCCCCGCGGGCGCGGAGATCGCCGGAGTTCGGCGGCTCGCTCGCAGGCTCGCGGAGGAGGGCCGCCCGCCCGCGTTCGGTGCGCCGGTGGCCGAGTGCTGCGTCGTCTACTCCGCCGAGGCGGACCTCTGGACCAACGGCCGCCACCGCCTCTCCGTCGCCCGCGCCGGCGAGGCGCTCGCCGCGCTCCATCTCCAGGCGCCCGTCGTGACGCGCGTGCAGGACGCGCCCTCCGGGGCCGCGCTGGTCCTCGCCGATGCCGAGGGCCTCGCGGCGCGGGAGGCGAAGGAGATCGAGCGCCGGCTCGAGGCCGGCGCCGCGGTCCTCGCCTTCGGCGAGCCGGGCCGGGTGGACGAGGGCGGCCGCCCCGTCGGCGCGTTCCTGCCCGGGGGGAAGGCGTCCGGCGTGAAGGTGGGGAGCGGCACGCTCGCGGTGCTCCCGGCGCTCACGCCGGAGAAGGGGTCGCCCGCGCCGGTCGAGGCGACGGCGCTCTCGAAGGCCCTTGCGGCGCTCCTCGGACGCGGCAGGCGCGCCGCCGGCGTGTCCGGGCGGAGCCCGCTCCTCGTGGTGATGCACCGGGCCGGCGAGACCCTGGACGTGCACCTCGTGGCGCTCGGCCCCGAGCGCGCCCAGGGCATGACCCTCTTCCTCGCCTCCGACCTCGCCGGCGGCGTCCGCCGTGGAAGGTTCCTCTCGTCGGACGGGAACGAGGTGCTGATCCGCCTCAACCCCTCCGGCTACTCGCTCTCCACCGTGCTCCCGAGCTTCCAGGGCTACGCGGTCCTCTCCCTCGAGAGCTGATCGAGCTGCGTCCTTCGCGGGACGCG
Source organism: Pseudomonadota bacterium (assembly GCA_023419875.1). GTDB lineage: Bacteria > Myxococcota > Myxococcia > Myxococcales > Anaeromyxobacteraceae > Anaeromyxobacter. The sequence goes on from JAEZXM010000324.1 coordinate 1,085, forward strand.
TTTGCGCGGCGCGCAAGCGATCCCCTTGCCCCTTCGCCTCTCGGTGGAGCTAGACTGGCGCGGTTTCCCGGCAGCGGCTCGTCATCACCCGTGTCCACCCCCGTGTTCGAGAAGGGATGTGTCCCCATGTCTCGAAGGATCCTCGGAACCATAACCCTTGCCTTGCTCGCCGTCCTCGCCCTGCCCGTGCGCGCCGCGCCGCCGCCCGGGTGGGCGCAGCTCATGGACATCCCGGTGTTCACCGGCGCCGAGAACCCCATCGGCTGGGCCGGCGGTGACGGCCTGGACGTTCCGAACGGCTACCAGCTCCCGATCGACACCGACGTGACCTTCGAGGGCCGGCCCTCGCTCCGCGTCCGCGTCACCAACGATCCGAGCTGGTGGTGGAACGCCATGTTCGTCTGGCGGAGCTGGGGCACCATCAACCTCGAGCCCTACGTCGCGAACGGCGTCCTCGAGTTCAGCGTGAAGGGCGCGTCCGGCGGCGAGCAGTTCCAGGTCACGCTCGAGGACCGGGTCAACGAGCGGTACGAGAACGGTGACCCCACGAAGCCCATCGAGTCGGTGGGCAAGGCGCTGCCGATCTCGAGCTACGCCACCCTCACCACCGAGTGGCAGCGCGTCCGGATCCCGCTCCGCGACCTCGTCCACCCGAGCCACGACCTCCGCTCGGCCTGGGTGCTCCGGCTCGTCAACGGCCAGACCACCCCGATGACGATGTGGATCGCCGACATCAAGTTCACCTCGCCCGACGACGAGCCGACCTTCCCGGCGGTGAAGGTGAACCAGGTGGGCTACCTCCCCATCGGCGAGAAGCACGCCCTCGTCAGCGGGTTCGACGGGAAGCTCTCCGCCGCCGCCGGCACGTCGTTCGCCGTGAAGCGCGCCTCCGACGGCAAGGTGTTCTGGCGCGGGCGGCTCAAGCTCCGGGCCGATTTCGACCCGACCATCTCCGGCGAGCGGGTCCTCCTCGCCGACTTCACCCCGCTCCTCTTCCCGGGCACCTACGTCCTCTCGGTGGACGCGCCGGGCGTCGCCGACTCGCCGCCCTTCCGGATCGCCTTCGACGCCTACTCGAAGCTCCTCGTGGACGCCGGCCGGTACTTCTACTTCCAGCGCGCGAACCTGGCGCTCGACGCCGCGTTCGCCGGCGACTTCGCCCGCGCGGACCTGACGCCGATCGACTTCACCGCGCCGTTCCAGTCCGGCGCCGCGGCCCCGCGCGACGTCTCCGGCGGCTGGTACGACGCCGGCGACTTCGGGAAGTACGTGAGCGCCGGCGCCTCCGCCGTGTCCGACCTCCTCTGGGCGTACGAGCTCGTGCCGTTCGTCTTCAAGGACGGCCAGCTCGGGATCCCCGAGAGCGGCAACGGCGTCCCGGACCTCCTCGACGAGGTGAAGTACGAGCTCGACTTCCTCCTCAAGATGCAGGACGCGGACGGCGGGTTCTTCTCGCGCATCTTCGAGACCGGCGCGAACCGGAAGATCAGCGACGCCGTGGCCGGCGCCTCGCTCGTGAAGCCCACCCCGCACACCGGCAGCGCCGCCGCCGCGCTCGCGCACGCGTCGATCGTGTTCCGCAGGATCGACCCGGCCTACGCCGACACGCTCCTCGCCGCCGCCCGCCGCGGCTGGGACTTCCTCGAGGCGCACCCCGAGTTCATCCGCACGCCGGACGGCCCGTACTCCGACTGGGCCGACCTCGACGACCGGTTCTGGCTGGCGGCGACGCTCTTCCGCGCCACCGGTGGGGCCCGCTACGACGCCTTCGTGCGCGCCCACTACCTGGCGTTCACGAACGACCTCCAGAACCCGGAGAACGCGCACGGCGTGGGCTCGATGCAGCTCATCGGCTACCTCCAGTACGCGCGCGCCCGCGGCGCCGACCGCGCGACCGTCTCCTGGATCCGCGAGAACTTCCGCGCCTGGGCGACGAAGCAGGTGGGCCGTGCAAAGGCCGACCCGTGGCGGAACACGCTCCACGACAACTACTACTGGGGCAGCAACTACTCGGCGCTCACCGACTCGCTCTTCCTCGTCGCCGGGGGCCTCGTCCTCCGCGAGGCGAACCTCGACACCTACCGCGTGCTCCAGTCGAACCTCGACTACGTCCTCGGCATGAACCCGCTCGCCCTGTCGTACGTGACGGGGCACGGCGCGCGGAGCCTCACGAAGCCGTTCAGCGGGATCTACAGCTTCGACGGCAAGCCGGGAGTCCCGCCGGGCTACATGGCGGGCGGCGCGAACCAGTACGAGGGCGCGTGGTACTCGCGGTTCCACGGGAAGTGCCACGTGGACGTCGACACCGAGTGGACCACGAACGAGCACACGGTCTACTGGAACGCCTCGCTCGTGTTCAGCGCCGCGGTGCTGTCCGCGGGGCAGTCGCTCTTCCAGTAACGCTGCGGTGAAGGCGGGCGGCGCGTCCCCCCCGGGGCGCGCCGCCCTCCGTTTCAGGCGAGCGGGAGCACGACCGACGCGGTGGTCCCCTCGCCCGGCGCGCTCTCGAGCGTCAACCTCCCGCCGTGCCGATCGACGATGGCCTTCGCGGTGCAGAGGCCCAGGCCGAGCCGTGCCTCCGGGCGCGTCGTGAAGAACGGCTCGAAGACGCGGGCGAGGACCTCGGGGCTCATGCCCGGCCCCTCGTCACGGACGGTGAGCACGGCCTCGCCCCCACGTGCGCGCGTCACCACGCGGATCCCGTGCCCCTCTCCGGCGGAGGCCGCGTTCGAGAGCAGCGCCACCACCACCTGCACGAGGCTCGCCCGCTTCCCGCGGACGGCGGCCGGCCCGTCCTCCCGCTCGAGCCGCGCGCTCGAGCCCTTGAGCTCGGAGCGGCAGAGGCGGAGCCCCTCCGCGACGAGCGCGGAGAGCTCGTGGACCGCGTCCGGCTCCTTTCGCGGCCGCACGTAGGCGACGAGCTCGCGGGCGAGCTGCTTGATGCGCTCCCCCGCCTCCAGGATGGCCGCGGCCTTCTCGTGCACACCGGGATCGGCGGTGCCGGCCGAGAGCGCGTCGGCGTACATCGTGATCGTCGTGAGCGGGTTGTTGATCTCGTGAACCACGCCGGCGAGGAGGCGGCCCATCGCCGCGAGCCGCTCGGCGTGCTCCGCCCGCGCCTCGGCCGCTTCCAGGCGGCGGAGGAGCTCGGCGGTGTCGAGGGGGTCGGACAAGGCCCGCGGATTATAGCGGCTCATCGCGCGCGGAGGGCCGCGGCCATCACCGCCCGCACCGCCACGCCCTTCTCCCGCGCGCGCGCCAGGCAATCCTCGTACTCCGGGTGCGCGCCGACCTCGCGTTCTCCGAGGAGCGCGACCTTGACGCGCACGGGCCCGTACTCGGTGTTCACGGTCTCGATCTTGCGGCCGAGGACGTCCCGCTCGACCCGGTGGCGGCGGACCCCGAGCGTGGTCGTCTCGGCGAAGAGGGCCGCGGTCACGGCCGCGCGGCGGGCCTCCTCGCAGAGCGCGCCGAGGAGCACTCCGGGGCGCCCCTTCTTCATCGTGACCGGCGCCGCCCAGGCGTCGAGCGCGCCCGCCTCCAGGGCCGCCTCGATCGCCCGCGCCACGAGCTCGCCGGTGCAGTCGTCGAGGTTCGCCTCGAGGACCCAGAGCGTCCCCGCATCGCCCGTGTCCGCGCCCGTCTCCGCGAGCCGGCCGAGCGTCATGCGGAGCAGGTTCGGCCGGTCCGGCCAGGTCCTCGTCCCCAGCCCGTAGCCGACGCGGCCGGGGACGAAGGGCGGCAGCGGGCCCACCTCGCACAGCTCGGCGAGGATCGCCGCGCCGGTCGGCGTCACCGCCTCGCCCGGCGGCCCGCCGGGGCGCACCGGCTTCCCCGAGAGGATCTCGAGCACCGCCGGAGGCGGGACCGGCATGGGCCCGTGCGCGGTCTTCACGATGCCGCGGCCGAGCTCGGGCGGCGCGGCCACGACCCGCGGCCAGCCGAGGAGGTCGAGCACGGCCGCCGCACCGCACAGGTCCACGATCGAGTCCACCGCCCCCACCTCGTGGAAGTGCACCTCCTCGATGGCGACGCCGTGGACCTTCGCCTCCGCCCGGCCGATCCGCTCGAAGAGCGCCCGCGCCGCCGCCTTCGCCCGGGGGGCGAGGCCGCTGCGATCGACGAGGTCGAGGATCTCCGGGAGCCCGCGCGCGTGCGGCTGCTCGCCCCCGGGGACGACCTCGACGTGCGTTCCGTGGATGGCGCTGTCCGACTTCCGGGTGACCTCCAGCCGGAATGGTCCCACCGGGATCGACGCCAGCGCGGCCTCGAGCCGGGCGCGGTCCACCCCGAGGTCGAGCGCCGCCGCGAGGAACATGTCGCCGGCGATGCCGCCGACGGGCTCCAGCAGGAGGAGATCGTCCATGATCGCTACTCCCGCGCGATGAGCCCCGCCACGAACGCGGCCCCGAAGCCGTTGTCGATGTTCACCACCGTCACGTTGGGCGCGCACGAGTTGAGCATGGTGAGGAGCGGGGCGATCCCGCCCAGGGAGGCGCCGTAGCCGACCGAGGTGGGGACGGCGATGACGGGCTTGCCGACGAGGCCGCCCACGACCGAGGCGAGCGCGCCCTCCATGCCGGCGACCACGATCACCGCCCGGGAGGCGTCGAGCTCCGGGCGGCGGGCGAGCAGCCGGTGGATGCCGGCGACGCCCACGTCGTAGACCCGCACCGCGGGGACGCCCATCACCTCGAGCGTCACCACCGCCTCCTCGCACACCGGGATGTCCGACGTGCCCGCGCAGCAGACCGCGACCGGCCCCCGCGCCGGCACGTCCATCCGCCCCTTGCGCAGCGTCCGGCTCACCGGGTCATACACCGCTCCGCGAACCGCCCGCCGGACCGGGCCGGCCTTCTCGGGCGCGAGCCGCGTCACGAGCAGCGGTCCGCGGGCAGCGAGCTTCCGGGCGATCTGCGCCACCTGGGCCGCCGTCTTCGACTCGGCGAGGACCACCTCGGGCATGCCGACGCGCAGCGTGCGGTGGTGGTCGATGGTGGCGGTGTCGCCCACGCGCTCGAACGGGGCGTGCTTCAGGGCCGCCACCGCCTCGTCGAGGCTCGACTCGCCCTTCTTCACCCGGGCGAGCAGGGCGCGGAGACGTCGTTCGTCCATGGGCCGGGGAGAGTAGCCGGGGCGTCGCCCGCCGTCACGGGTTCCGAGGTGTTCACTCCCCCTGCTGCTGCAGAAGGTGCCGGACCAGCACCGCGATCCGCTCGGGGTCGGGCATGACCAGGATGAGCCCCTCGAGCCCGAGGCCCTGCTCGGGCTCGCAGGTGAACCGGGTCGCGAGCGCCACCGAGCCTGCGTGAGCCACGAGCCGCTCGACGCACAGCTTCCCGCTCCCGCGCACGAGCGAGGGGACCGAGAGGAGGAGCTTCTCCTTCACGAGCGCGGCGACCGCCGAGACGAAGGCGCTCCCGACGATGTTCCCGGACTCGAGGAGCGCGCTCTCCGCCATGCCGCTCCAGCTCCCCGGCCCGCAGCCCACCGGGAACCCCAGCATCGCCGCCAGCGCCTCCGCGTCGCGCTCCGGCAGCGCGAGCAGGAGGTCGCCGGTGAGCTTCCCCTCGAGCTTCACCCCGACCGCGAGGATGTCCGTGCCGAGCGCGCCGAGGAAGGCGGCGATGGCCCCGGTCTCGGCGCCGACCCAGGCCTCCGGGACGTCCATCTCCATCCGCCGGTTGGCGAGCTTCCCGAGCGCGGTGATCGCCTGGCCGCAGCCGATCGAGGCGAGCTCCTGGAGCGCGTCCACCTCGCGCGGGCTGAAGGTGGCGTGGCTCACTGCGCCCCCCCGCCCCGTGCCGGCTGACGCTCGAAGAGCTCGAGGCGAGCGGAGCTGCACTCCCGCTCATGCTGAGCCTGTCGAAGCATCACGCGACCCCCAGCCGCTGCACGTCGAGGATGAAGACCGGCCGGCCGTTGCCGAGCACCGTGACCGCGGAGATCCCGGGCACCTTCTCGAGCGGCTGGCCGAGCGGCTTCAGCACCGCCTCCTGCTGTCCGATGAGCGTGTCCACCGCGAGCCCCACCCGCGCGCCCTCGCCCGCCTCGGCGATCACCACCGCGCGATCGTCGCGCCCCGGCGCCTCGGGGAGGCCGAGCACGCGCGAGAGGTCGTGGACCGGCACCATCGCGCCATCGTACGGCAGGACGGGTGCGCCCTGGGTGCGGTCCAGGGAGGAGAGCGCCACCTGGGCCGCGCCGTGAACCTTGCCGATGGGGAGGCCGAGAACCTCCTCGCCCACCCGCACGAGGAGCACCGGCTGGACGGCGACGGTGAGCGGGAGCCGCAGCGTGAACCGCGCGCCCTGACCGGCGGCGCTCTCGATCTCGAGCGTCCCGCCCACGGACTCCACGGTCCGCTTGACCGCGTCGAGCCCGACGCCGCGCCCCGAGACGTCGGTCACGGCCTCCGCGGTGGAGAGCCCGGGGAGGCAGGCGAGGAGGAGGGCCTCGCGGTCGGAGAGGACGGCCGAGGTCTCCTCGGTGAGCGCCCCGCGGGAGATCGCCGCCGCCTTGAGCTTCGCGGGATCGAGCCCGCGCCCGTCGTCCGCCACCTCGAGGATCACCCGGTCGCGCTCGCGGCGCGCCTGGATCGTGACCCGGCCCGCGGCCGGCTTGCCCGCGAGGAGGCGCAGGTGGGGCGGCTCGATCCCGTGGTCGATGGCGTTGCGGATGAG
>JAEZXM010000330.1 GCA_023419875.1 Pseudomonadota bacterium
GCCCGGACGGCGCGCCCGCGGTACCGGCGACGGGCTCGCGGCTCCGCCAGCCGGACCTCGCCCGCACGCTGCGGCTCCTCGGGAAGGATCCGGAGGCGTTCTACCGGGGAACGCTCGCCGCCCGGATCGTGCGCGCGGTCCGCGCCGACGGCGGCGCGCTCACGCTCGCCGATCTCGCCGCCTACCGGGTGCGCGAGCGGGCGCCCGTCGAGGGCAGCTACCGCGGCCGCCGGGTCGTCTCCATGCCGCTCCCCTCGTCCGGCGGCGCCATCGCCATCGCGCTGCTTCAAGCCCTCGAGCACGAGGATCCAAAGGCGGGTGGATACCGGCCCGAGCGGTTCCTGCACGCGATGGCCGAGATCTCGAAGCGGCTGTACGCGCGGCGTGGGCTGCTCGGCGACCCGGCGTTCGTCCCGGGCGCCGCGGGCGAGGTCACGCGGATGATCTCCAAGGACGAGGCCCGGGCGCTCGCGGCGTCGGTGGGCCCGCGCGCCGCTGAGGTGGAGGGGCCGCCGCCACCGTCCGAGGCGAGCCAGACGAGCCACGTCTCCGTCGCCGACCGATCGGGAAACGCCGTCGCGCTCACCACCACGGTGAACTACCTGTTCGGCTCGTGCGTGGTCGTCCCCGGCGCCGGCTTCGTGCTCAACGACGAGATGGACGACTTCGACGCCGCGCCCGGCGCGTCCAACGTCTTCGGCGCCGTCGGCACGGGCGTGAACGCGCCCGCGCCCGGGAAGATCCCGCTCTCCTCGATGGCCCCGACGTTCGTCTTCGGACCGGACGGCGCGCTCCAGCTCGTCGTCGGCACGCCGGGCGGGACGACCATTCCCACCTCGGTGGTGCAGGTGATCTCGCACATCGTGGACGACGGTGTGTCTCTCTCGCAGGCCGTCTCCACGCCGAGGATCCACCACCAGTGGCGGCCGGACGCGATCCAGGTCGAGCCGGGCGGGCTCGAGGCGGAGACCGCCCGCGCGCTCCAGGCACGCGGGCACACGCTCCTCTGGCGGCCGAGGGCGTGGGGCAATCCGCAGGCGGTGCAGCGGACGTCCGAGGGGCTGTGGGAGGCGGCGAGCGACGCGGCCGGCGAGGGCGCGCCCGCGGCGCCGTGACCCTTCGACTCCGCCTGTCCTGAGCGTAGGCCCAGGTCGCATTGCGACCAGGACCGGAGTCGAAGGACTCAGGGTGGTCGGGCCCGCTATCGCCGGTGTAGGGGTACACGCCGCGTGTCCCGCGCTGCAGGGGGGAGGGTCGAACTGGCCGAGAGAAGCTTGGTATTCTACCCTTCGACCGTCAGGAGGAGCCGTGCCCAACGCTTCGCAGCCCGAGATCCGTTCGTCGCGCTCCGAGCTCATCGCGCACATGCGCCGTCTGGAGGAGGAGCTCCAGAAGGTGCAGGGCCGACTGCTCGCGTTCGGCGGCGAGACGCTGCCCGGCGTCCACCTCGTGATCCAGGCCGCCGGCCGCCGCGCGCTGCTCTCCTCCGCCCGCGTCCTCGAGGTGGTCCGGCTCGTGGCCACGCACCCGCTCGTGGGCGCGCCCCCGCACGTGCGCGGTACCTTCGTCTGCCGCGGCATGCCCGTCATCGCGGTGGACCTCCGCAAGATCCTCGGCTCCAGGGCCGAGCCCGCGCTCGATGCGCAGATCGTGATCCTGCTCGGGACGCCGTCGGTCGGCCTCGTCGTGGACCAGGTCCCGCGGCTCGTCGAGAACCCGAAGCTCTACGAGGGCGACATCGTCGCCGGCATGCCGGAGGGCTGGAAGGAGTCCCGGCTCGCCGCCGGGCTGTGCCTGGACGGCGAGGAGGTCCTCCCGGTGCTCGACCCGTCGCCCATCCAGGCCGAGCTGGCGGGGCGCACCGCATGAATTCGAAGGCCGCTGGCATCCCGCTCGGCGAGGTCGAGCGCGTGCTGGAGGAGGCCTGCGGGCTCACCCTCTCGCCCGGGATCCGCCGCACCCTCGGCGACGCCTTCATGCGGGCGGCGCGCGAGCTCAGGGTCGCCCCCGAGCCGTTCCTCGGCCGGCTCCGCTCGCGCGAGCACAAGGCGGTGACGACGCTCGTCGAGGCGGCGGTCGTCGGCGAGACCTACTTCTTCCGCCACCCCGAGCAGCTCGTCCTCATCCGCCAGCTCGCCATCGCCGCCGCGCCCCGCGACCGGGCGCTCTCGATCTGGTCGGCGGGCTGCGCCACCGGCGAGGAGCCGTACACCCTGGCGATGGAGCTCGCCGACGCCGGCCGGATCGGCGTCGGCGATCGAATCCTCGCCACCGACGTCTCCTCCCGGGCGCTCGCCGTCGCGAAGGAGGCCCGCTACGGCGAGTGGTCGCTGCGCCGGCTCGATCCGGCGGTGCGGAACCGGCACTTCGAGTCCCACCCGCCCCAGGTCCTGGTCCGCCCCGAGATCCGGGCCCTGGTCGAGTTCCGGCGCCACAACCTGGTCCGCGACGCCGCGCCCGCGCTCGGCTTCGATCTCGTCCTCTGCCGCAACGTGCTCATCTACTTCAACCCGCCGACCGCGGCGCTCGTCGTGGAGAAGCTCGTGGTCTCCCTCGCGCCCGGCGGCGTGACGGTGCTCGGGCCGGTGGAGACCCCGCTCGCCGTGGGCCACGACCA
>JAEZXM010000354.1 GCA_023419875.1 Pseudomonadota bacterium
CGAGCCAAGGATCACCTCCCGGCGATCCCCGCATCATGATCCCCTGAATCGGGCCCGCAAGACGGGTCCGAAAACCCCATTCAGTCCCATCGGTTGGCTGCTAACCGATCGGCATTGGTTCTAGACGGGTCTCCGTCCGGCGCCGTCAGGGAGCGGGCAGCTCTCCCTCCGGCGCCGGGGCGTCCCCGAGGAGCAGCGCGCAGCTCCCGCCGGCGCACCGGTAGCGGCCGGGTACGACGAGCCGCGGGAGCTCGGGGTCGAGGAACGGCACGGAGTGCGGAACGCCCTCGAAGGCCTCGGCGCCCGGGACCGGATGGCCGCTCCCCGGGAGCACGCTCGCGACCCGGCCGTCGGGCCCGAGCACGAGCACCACCCGCTCGTCGGCCTCCGCAGCGGCGTCGCTCGCCGGCTGGACCGCGAGGATGCGCCGCCGGACCTTCTCGGTTCGGGCGCGGGCGACGAGCTTCGCGACCTTCGCCTTGCCGGCGAGCACGCCGAGCCGTCGCCGCGACGCGGGATCCGGCTCGACGGCGAGCGCGGCGGAATACGCGGCGATCGCCCGGGCGCGCTCCCCGCGCCGCTCGCGGATCTGCCCCAGGTGACGCCAGCCCTCGGCGGTCTCCTCGATCGCGAGCGACGCGGCCACCTGGCGCTCGGCCTCGGCGAGCCGGCCCTGGCGGAAGCGGACCCAGCCGAGCGTGTCCCACGCGCTGGAGAGCAACCCGATCACGGTGATCTCCTCCGCGCTCGGCGCGCCGGAGGCGGCCCGCCGGATCACGGCGCCGTGCTCCGCGATGGCCGCGTCGGCCCAGATCGCGGCCTGGTCGAGCTCCAGGCCGAACTCGACCAGCGAGTAGGCGGCGTTGTTGAGCACGAGCGCATAGTCCCGCCGCCCCTCGTCGGCCTCCACGTCGCCGAAGGCCGGGGGCTTCTCCGCCGCCAGGACGGCGCGCTCGAGGTCCGCGACCCCCTGCTTCCGCTGGCCGGCGGCGATGCGCGCCCGGCCGAGATCGACGAGCAGGGCGGGTTCCTCCACGGGCAATTCCTTCACCACGCGCTCGAGGTGCGGGACCGACTGGCTCGCCCGGCCCAGCGCCACGAGCGACTCCCCGAGGCTCCGCCGCGCCGGCAGGTGGTCGGGCGCGATGGCGAGCTGCCTGCGGAACGCCGCCACAGCCTCCTCGCGGCGGCCCTGGACGACGAGGGACCGGCCGAGGTGGTACCAGGCGTGCCCGTGACGGGGGGCGTGCCGGACCTGGCGGCGGAACGAAGCCTCGGCGTCCTTGGGGCGGTGCATCTCGAAGAGCAGGACGCCCCGGTCGTCCCACGCCTCCGGGTGATCGGGATCGAGCTCCACCGCCTGATCGAACAGGGCGAGCGCCTGTTCCAGCCGGCCGAGGCCCATCTCGAGCTGGGCGTCGCGGAGGAGCGTCTCGGTGCGGAGGCGGGTGGGGTTCCCGCAGTGCCGCTCGAACCGCTCCCGGAACTGCGCGATCTCGCGTCGCTCGCGCTCGGTGAGCTCGACATGATCGAGGTCGAGGGCCCGCTGCTGCTCGGCGGTGGCCTCCTCGCATCGCCCGAGCGCGGACAGCGCCCGCGCCCGCATCGTCCGGGCGTAGGGGCTCCACGGCGCGATCTCGATGGCCCGATCGGCGGCCCGGGCTGCGTCCTGGGGTCGGTCGCGGACGAGGTCTCCCGCGAGCTGCGCCTGCAGGTCGGCCCGGTGCGGCGCGAGGGCGAGCGCCTTGCGGAGCGCCGCCTCGCGCTCCTCGACCGCGGACGCGGGCAGGACGTCGGCGAGGAGGCTCCACGCGTCCGGATCCTCCGGGTGCGCCTCGACCGCCCGCCGCGCCAGCGCGAGCCGCCCCGCCGACCGGTGCCGGGCCATGAAGGTCAGCGCCCTCACGTGGTTCGGGTCCTCCCGCAGTGCCGCGTCCAGCTCCGCCTGGAGGTCGGCGGGCTTCCAGGCCCGCGGCAGGTCGAGGCGCATGGTGTGGACCTCGGCCGCGGAGAGGACCCGGACTTCGACCTTCGGCTCGACCGTCGCCCGGACCTCGCGGCTCGGGCTTCGCAGGTTGCGCGCGCGCTCGGCGAGGATCCTGTCGAGGGCCTGGAGCCCGTCGGGAGACTCGAGGCTCCACTCCGGAAACGAGCGGTTCCACGCCGCGCTCGCGGCCTCGCCCGCCTGGAGCCGCCGCTGGTACGACGCGAACGCCTCGGGCCTCTCGGCCAGGAGCGTCCGCACGAGGAGCCAGCTCGAGGCGTACCGGCGCGCGTCCTGGTCGCGGTCCGGGCGATCCCAGGTGAGGAGGTCCTTGGCCGACGACAGCTCGTCCGGCGCCATGTACTCCGCCATCCAGGCGTCGGGGAGCGTGCCCAGCACGCGTTGCCCCTCGGAGCCGACCCGCCCCATGGACGAGGCCCACTGGGCGATGCCCTCGGCGAACCAGCGCGGCTGCCGCGGGATGACCTGCATGAGGAGCGCGTGGGCGAGCTCGTGCGCCACGACGACGCCCATGTCGTCGGGCCGCCCATCCATGAGGAGGAGCTGTCCGCGGCCGGTCGGCGAGGTGTGCGCCCACCCCGCGACGCGGCGGTCGCCGGTGAACTGGTGCAGGTCGCTCAGGTTGGCGAACGCCACCGCCTGGACCGGCGGGGTGGAGGCCGGGAGCTCGAGCGCGAGCGCCTCGACGAGGAGCGTGCGCATGAGCTCCAGCTCCCGGACCATGCGCAGCGACTCGAGATCCTCGAGGTCGGTGCGCAGGACGAAGTGGTCCGACGTGAGCTGGCGCCAGGTGGCGGAGGGGGCGGCCGCGGCGGCGCCTGCCCAGGCGAGCGCGGCGATCCCCGCCGAGAGTCGCAGTCCGCGGCCACGCGGCGTCCAGTGCTCGTTTCCTGCCATTCCCCCTCCGGATGCGGTTTGAACGTTCACAATCTACCTCGACCTCTGGCGGCCGCGGTATGTTCCCCGGCCACACGGAAACGGAGCCGCGCGTGTCCGAGCCTGCCGCCGTCCCGCCGATCCCCTGGGGGGAGCTTCGCGGGCGCAGCCTGCTCGGGACGGCGCCCCCGCCGGGCCAGGAGGACGCGCTCCGCTGCGGCCGCGTCCGGCGGGTCATGCTCTCGATGCAGCGCGCCTCGTGGGAGCAGGGCGTCGCCGCCCAGGCGAGCCTGGAGGAGGGGGACTGGGACCTCGCCACGCTGCTCGCGCGCGAGGCGGTGCTCCGGCAGGACGCGTCGGGCCGGCTCGCGCAGCTGTACGAGGATCGCGGGGTCACCGACGCGGCCGCGCCCGGCGAGGCGGTCGTGTTCGCTGCGCTCGCGACCGGGGACGCGACCCTGCGCCGGGCGGTGGAGCGGCTGCTCGGCTGGTTGCTGCAAGAGGCCCCGCGCAGCGCGGCCGGGGTCCTCTACCACCAGGTGCCGAACCCCGACGGCGAGCTCTGGAGCGACTCGGCCTGGATGGCCCCGCCGTTCCTCGCGCTCGTCGGGCAGCCCGGCGAGGCGCTCCGCCAGCTCCGCGGTCTCCGGGCGCGGCTCCTCGTGCCCGGGCGCGGGCTCTTCGCGCACCGCTGGAACGAGACGAAGGGCAGCTTCGCCCGGGCGGCGCCGTGGGGCGTCGGCAATGGCTGGGTGGCGGCCGGAATCGTGCGGGTGATGGGACATCTCCCCGACTCGATGTCGGCCGAGCGCGAGGAGCTCGCCGGATGGGTGCGGGAGCTGATCGCGGCCTCCCTCGCGCTGCAGCGTGCGGACGGCCTCTTCCACGACGTCCTCGACGACCCGTCCACCTTCGTCGAGACGAACCTCGCGCAGATGCTCGCCTGGACGATCTACCGCGGCGTCGTGGCGGGTTGGCTCGAGCGAGGGCTCCTCGCGCGCGCCGAGGTCATGAGGTCGGCGGCGGTCGGCAAGGTGGATCGGAGCGGCTACGTGCAGGGCGTGTGCGGGGCACCGTTCTTCGACCGGCCCGGGGTCGCCACCGAGGGCCAGGCGTTCTTCCTCATGATGGAGGCGGCGCGGCGGGGCGTGCTCGCGAAGGGGTGAAGCATGGCGGGTGACGAGGTGCTGGCCGAGGAGCTGGTGGCGCTCGAGCGCGCGGCGCTCGCGAGGTGGTGCAGCGGCGATCCGTCGGGCTTCCTCGAGCTCTCCGCGCCCGACGTCGTCTACTTCGACCCGTACCGCGAGCGGCGCGTGGACGGCATCGCCGCGCTCACGCGGATCTACGAGGAGCTCCGGGGGAAGATCTTCGCGAAGCGGTTCGAGCTCCTGAACCCGCACGTGCAGCGGGTCGGCGACTGCGCCGTGCTCACGTTCAACTTCGTCTCGTACGGCGGGAGCGAGGGGGGCGAGCTCCGGTGGAACTGCACCGAGGTGTTCCGGCGGGACGCCGAGGGGTGGCGGATCATCCAGACGCACTGGAGCTACACGTGGCCGCCGCCGAAGGGGTACGGGGGGTGAGGCGAGGATGCACCCGTGTTGACCACCGATCTTGCGCCGCCTCACTCCGGCTTCCCGTCGAAGACCTTCCCGCCGAGGACCCACGTGAGCCCGTCCGGCGCCGTGCCGTACACCTCCAGCCGGCCGTCGTGGATGGACTTGTGGTGGAAGGCGCACGTGCCGGTCTGATTGCCCGGCTCGGTTCGGTGGCCGCCCTGGGAAAGGTAGACGAGGTGGTGCGCGTGCGCCGCCGCGTGGCTGCACCCCGGCACCGTGCACCGCCAGTCGTCGCGTTGCCGAACCTTCTGTGAGCTCGTTCTCGGCGCAGCGGGTGGCCCCCAGACGTCGAGGAAGTGCCAGGCGATGACCGCGAGGCAGCTCCCGGGCGAGATCGGTGCGCCCGCGAGGGCCCGGACTGCCTCGATGGCCTCACCGAGGAGCCGACCGACCCGCTTCGGAACCACGGCGCCGAACTGGCCCCGTGCCCGCATCTGCCGGCTTTCCGCCTCTTCGAGCCGACGCCGGAGGGCGATGACCGTCATGGCCCGCGCGCGGGGGGTCCAGAAGGTGATCTCGGTCTCGCTGAGGTGCGAGAGCACGTGAAGCTTCTCGTAGGAGACACCGAGCCGCCGCGCCTCGCGGAGGGCCGGGCTCGCCGAAAGTCTCTGCTCGAGCGCCGCCCGCCGCTCGATGGCGCGGGTCGGTAGACCGAGCCGCTCCTCGATGAAGTGCCGGAACGTGGCAAACCCGAGCGTGAGATGGACCCGGCTCCGCTGGAGCTGAAGGGCGAAGTACCCGAGGAGCTCGTCCCAGTCGCGACGGTGCCGCGCGAGCTGCCGGAGGGTGGCGTCGATCGCCGCCGCGGAGGTGAGCTCGTCCCACGAGATCGCCGGCGCCTGCCATGCCGGGATGGCCGGAAGGTGTCCCCAGCGATCGGTCTCGGCCTCGAGCTGGGCCTTGCGGCGGTCGAGCGCCTCAGCCGCCCGCTCCACTCGAAGCGCGCCGGGTGGCGTGGCGTCCGGATCGCCCGCATATGCCGGGAACTCGCCCAGGAACTCTTGGGCCATCGCCTCGAGCCGCTCATAGCGCTTCGAGTCCGGACCCAGCACCTGCCCGGCGACCTCCAGTGCATCGTCGATGGCCTCGAGCGCCTCCGGCTTCGTCCCGACCAGGAACCGCTCGAGCTCATCCTCCGACTCGACCGCGCTCTTCCGCGCCTGCGCGACCAGCTTCTCGAGGGACCGGACCGTCTCGAGGCCGGCCCGCTCGACCCAGTACGCCTCCACGTCGCCCTTCGCGACCGGGAGCACCACCTGCGCCGCGCGGAGCAAGACCTCGCCGCCGCGGAGAGCGTCGCGAAGGAGCGGCCGAGTCCGGAGCTCCCGCGCCAGCTGCACCAGCTTGAGCGTGGTCCGCGGCCGGAGGTCCAGCACCTCGCGGGCGTAGTCGTCGAGGTGGTAACCGAGATCGAGGAGCCGCGAGCCGACCGTGAGCCCCGCGAGTCCCTCCGCGATGGCGAGATCGAGCGCGCCCTGGATACGAGCACCCATCGCCAGCCCGCGCTCGCAATCATCGACCACCTCGTCGCCATTGAGCAGGACGTGCACCGCCTCGAACCGGTCGAACCGCGG
This sequence comes from Pseudomonadota bacterium, assembly GCA_023419875.1. GTDB lineage: Bacteria > Myxococcota > Myxococcia > Myxococcales > Anaeromyxobacteraceae > Anaeromyxobacter. The sequence goes on from JAEZXM010000354.1 coordinate 6,072, forward strand.
CAGCTCCGTCCGCGGCGGCGGCTCGAACCCCTGGCACAGGGCGCTGGCGCGCTCGCGGAGGTCGTCCGGGGGTGGAGGCGTAGCGCTCACGATGGCGAGCGTGGCATGGGGGTCTGACAATCTCGGGCAATCGCGGCGCGTTCCTGGTGGGGTGCAGGCGGCGTTGCGGGGCAATCGCGCCGCTCACCGGTGCCCCCGCCACCGTCCGCGAGCGGATCGAGCCGCTTCTCGCCGCCGCCCGCCGGAACGGGAGCGGCCGTGGGCTGCCCGGGCATGTGGAGCGCGAGCTCCGGGCCTATCTCGACTGCGGGATCCTCGCCCGAGGTTTCGCGCGAGTGCGCTGTCCCGACTGCAATTTCGAGCGGGCTCCGTTTCCAGGCAGCGCGCGACAACAAGGTGGCGTCCCGTCTCCTCGACATTTCACGAGGGCGGTGTTCGCCTGGCAGGGAGGTCCGCGCGGCGGACGGGGCGGACGAACCGCGGACCGGGGGCATCACGCTGGTCCAGCGGTTCGGCGGGGCGCTCAACCTGAACGTCCACTTACACACCCTGCCCACGGCCTCGACCCGCGCTACGGCGGCGATCACCGTCGGGATACACGGTGATCGAGGAGTGCGTGAACGGGCTGGCGGATCAGCTGGTGCCGTGCGCGGTGCTTCTCACGTCCGCTCCGCACGCGTGGAGCTGCGAGAGCCCTTGCCGCAACCGAGGGCTCGCGTATGCTCCGCCGAGCATCCACCAGGAGGGACGATGACGCGCCATGGTCTGATCCTGCTGTTCTGCGGAGTGCTCACCCTCGCCAGCTGCGCGTCCGTCCCCAAGGCGGCCCGTGACGGCAACATGGCGGCGATCGACGCCTATCTGGCCAAGGGAGGCACGGTCAACGACCGGTTCACGGATAGTGGCGGATGCACGCTCCTTCATCCCGCGGCGGAAGGTGGCCAGATCGGCGTGGTGAAGGCCCTGCTCGATCGCGGCGCCGATCCCAATGCGCTGGGACCGCACGGCATGACGCCGCTTCACGTCGCCGCGGCGTCGCAGCAGCCCGCCGTGGCGCGTCTCCTGCTGGAGCATGGTGCCAAGCCTTCGCTCGCGATCGGCGATGAGTGGGGCAACACGCCGCTGCTCCTGGCAGTCGCCTACGTGAAGGAGAAGGACGCCTGGGTCTTCACCAGCTTTGGCGCCGTGGCCACGACCGCGAGAGGCCACGCGCCCTCGCAGGAGCTGATCGACATCCTGATCGACGCCGGCGCGGACCTGAACGCGGGCACCGCCAAGGGGAACACTCCGCTGCACATCGCCGCCTACAAGGGGTACACCGGCGTCGTGTCGCTCCTCCTCGCACGAGGCGCGGACCGCACGGCCAGGAACGCCGGCGGCCTCACGCCCGAGGCGCTGGCCCGGCTCTACAAGAAGGAAGCGACCGCGAGGATGCTGCAGGCGCCGTAGGGGCCGCTCAGGGTAACGGAGTCGACGAGCGAGCGGTACGGCTGCGAGGGCCACGCAACTCGACTTCGGCTGATCTGGTCACCGACCCGGCATTGCCATATCCGCGGAATCAAGATCGGCGCGATTGACAGGGCTCCCTTCCTGGGTTCCGTCAGCCCCCCTCGCCAACCCCACGTAGACGGCGCCAGGGATCGAGGTGCGCCCGCGAGCGGGAGACGGCGGATCGGGACGCTGCTTCTTGCCGCGGCCCGGACGGGCGGGGAGGCTTCGTGGGGGTTTGAACCAGCAGCGTCAGTTTTCCAGTTTTCCAGAGTGCTCGTTATCGGACGTTGATCACAGTTTGGAGTTCTTACCCGCTTCCGGCCAAGAACATGGTGAGCCATGGCAATAAGGCGACCAGATGCGTGCACCCGGAGACCTTGCGGTCCGTGGTGGTCGACAATCTAACGAAGGAGGTCATCCATGTCGGCGGCGACGGGTACAAATACTGATATAGCGAGAGCCTACGTGCGTCTTCTCGGGGAAGGGACCGTGGTGTATCGAGCGGCGCCTGCCACGCCTGTTGGCGTTGACACCGTGCTGCTGGTGGCGCCAGAAGGCTACGATGACGAGGATGAGGAGTGGGAGTTCCCACCAGGGTCTGTGGTCCGCGTTGAACGACGCATTCTGGAAGGGGTGAGTGTGTTCGTGGCTGTTGCGTTGGGAAGTCCCACGGGCACCTGAGCGACCTGCGCCCGCTCTTGGGATCGGCGGTGCGTTGATGCTGACTGATACAGACGAAACGCGCGGCGAGGCCGCTATCGGGGAATGGCTCAGATAGCAGGAATGAAACCATGAGAGAGTGGGCCGCGGAGGAGGTGAAGGCTGCAGCAGATGCAGCGGGGGTTGCGATTGAGAGACTGTCGTTGGAGGAGGCGGAGCAGATCCGCCTTCTGGTGGAGAGCGAATACTCAGGTGACGGTGACCTGGGCTGGCCACTTTGGGAGCACATGCACGGCGTGGGCATTCACGACCCAGCGGCCAGACTGTGGATTGCAGACTTCGTTGGCTCTCGTGAGTGCTTCATTCTGTTCGATCCGCAGGATGCGCGGACCGGATTCCGGGTTCCGGTCGGCAACGATCTCACACCCTTGCTGGAGCCTCTGAATGGAGTCGAGTTCTATGTGACCGACTTCGATGCCGAGTACTTGCTCTGTTACAATCACCACGAGGTGCTTGTGGCCGCCGGCAGCGCATCCTCGTGGTTGCAGGCCCGAATCGGTCAGGAGGAGCCTCCCGACGGTTGACCAGCATGTGTTCCGACAACAGTCCTCCTGACGGGGGTATCCCCGCCGCTGCACGCGTTCCCGCGAGGTGCGGGACGAGCTGAGGAGGAGGCGGGAGTGTTCGGGTAGAACGGGGCCCCATGGACGAGGCCGCGCCCGAGGTCGTCGTCGGGATCGACTTCGCTGGACCCGCTCAGGCCGCGAGGCAGCGGAGGAAGATCCTCGTCGTGGCCGCCACCCGCTACGCGGCCCGGGCATACCGCGTGACTGCGTCCGGCCTGAACGAGCGGCTCCTCGGCGCGCCGCCCGGATGGACCGCCGCTGAGCTCGCAGATGGCATCCTGTCGTCCGAGGTGCCCGTCTCGGTGGTCGCTCCCGACTTCCCGTTCTCGCTCCCGCGCACGCTCCTCGAGAGCGACGACTTCGCCGCGCGCGTCGGAGCGCCGGCGGCGTTTCGCACGTGGGAGGCGTTCAACGCCGCCGTGCGGGCCGCGCTGCCGCTCTCGTGCCCGGTGGACTACTCCGCGTTCCAGGCGTGGAAGGACCCTGCGTTCCGCCTCAAGCGCGCGTGCGACGTGACGTGTGGCGCGCAGCCGCCGCTCAAGTACAAGTTCCAGGTGCTCTTCAACATGACGCTCCTCGGCGCCGCGTTTCTCGGGAGGCTCGAGTCCAGCGGACGGTTCGACGTCGTCCCGTTCCAGGCACGCGGGAGGACACCAGTCATCGAGATCTACCCCGGCCACACCATGCGCAGCCTCGGCGTGCCCGGGTACAAGGGCAGCCCGCGCCCAGCGATCGAAGCGACGCTCGAGCATGTCCGCGGGCTCGGGTTCAAGTTCGAGGTCGATCCCGCGATTCGGGCCGTGTGCGAGACCTACGACAGCGGCCGGAGAGGCGCGACCGATCACGACGCGGCGGACGCTCTCGTCGCCGCGACGGTCGCGGCGCTCCATCGAGAGGGTGACGCCACGCCGTTCGACGGCGGGGAGGGTTGCAGGCACGAGGGGACGATCTGGAGCGTGCGGGGGCGGTCGAAGGGCCTCGTACCCCGCGCGGAAGGTCGCGGTGCTCTCGGTGGTGGCTGACGCCGTTCCCTGGCCCGGATCACCCCACCCTCATCGCCAGCAATTGCACCCCCTCCGCAAACGTCGGGTGCGCGACCTGCATCTCCACCAGCGCCCGGAGCGGCGCCCCCGCGGCCATCATCACGGCGAAGAGGTGCACCAGCTCCCCGGCCTCGGCGCCGACGATCCTCGCGCCCAGGATCTTCTCGCCGTCCGGCGTCACGAGGAGCTTCATCGTCCCGGCGGTCTCGTCGGTCTCGATCGCCCGCGCGATCGAGCCGAACTTCATCGTCGCGGCGCGGTAGGCGACTCCGCGGTCGCGCGCCTCGCGCTCGTTCAGCCCCACGCCGCCCACTTGTGGATCCGTGAACACGCAGTACGGGATGACGCGACCCGCCCGGCCGCGGCCCGGGCGGCCCTCCAGGACGTCGAGCAGCAAGCGGTGGTCGTCCCATGACGTGTGCGTGAACGCGGGGCCGCCGGTGACGTCGCCGACGGCATACACGCCGGGTGCGCTCGTCCGGTAGTGATCGTCCACCTGCACGTGGCCGCGCGCGTCGAGCGCGACGCCTGCCTCGGCGCACCCGAGGTCGTCGGTGTTGGGCCGGCGGCCGAGGGCGACGAGCAGGTGCGAGCCCGCGATCTCCCGCCCGTCCTCGAGCGTGATCGCGACGCCGCCCGCGCGAAGCGCCGCCCGGGCGGCGTTCGCCGAGAGGAGGACCTCGATCCCCTCGGTCCGGAACACCTCCTCGACGGCCTCCGAGATCTCGGGATCTTCGCGGTCGAGGAGGTGCGAGGCGCGCTGGATCAAGGTCACCCGCGCGCCGAGCCTGCGGTACGCCTGAGCGAGCTCGCAGCCGACGTAGCCGCCGCCGAGGACCAGGAGGTGCTCGGGCGGACCGGAGAGCTCCATCACGCGCCGGTTGTCGAGCCACGGCACCGCCTCGGCGCCGCGGAGCGCCGGCGGCGCGGGGCGCGTGCCGACGTTCAGCACGACCACCTCCGCCTCGTGCCGCTCGCCCGCGATCTCCAGCTCGCGCGCCCCCGTGAACCGGGCGTGGCCCCGCACGAGCTGGAGCCGCGGCCCGGCCTTCTCGATCCGCCGCTCCACGCCCTCGCGCCAGCGGCGGACCATGGCGTCCTTCCGTGCCATCACCGCCGCGAAGTCCACCCGGACCTCGCGCGCGTGGACCCCGAGCCGGCCTGCGGTCCGCGCCACGTGCGCGGCGCGGGCGCTCGCGACGAGCGTCTTCGTCGGCGTGCACCCGTAGTTCACGCACGTCCCGCCCACCTGCGACCGCTCGGCGAGGAGCACGGTCCGGCCCGCCGACACCAGCTTCTCGGCGAGCGGGACCGCGGCCTGCCCGGTCCCGACCACGGCGACGTCGTAGCGCATTCGAGGGTGCTAACCGCGCGGCCGGCCCGGGACGAGGGCGAACAGGGCCACCGCCGCGAACAGGGCGATCATCCCGGAGGCCCCGAACGCGGCGGCGCTCCCGAACCGATCCCAGACGGCCCCGAACGCGACGCTGGCGAGGAGCGCGGCGACGCCCATCGCCAGGTTGTACGCCCCGAACGCCGTCCCCCGGCGGCCCTCGGTCGCGAGCTCGGCGACGAGCGCCCGCTCGGCACCTTCGACGAGCCCATGCGTGATCCCGTACAGGGCGGTGAGCGCGAACAGGGCGGGGAGCGACGCGGCGAAGCCGATCGCCCCCCAGACCACCGCGTACACGCACCAGCCGAGCACGAGCGCGTTCCGCCGCCCGTGGCGATCGGCCAGGCGGCCGCCGGCGGTCGCGGTGCCCGCCTTCACGAGGTGCAGCGTGAGCCAGAGGAGCGGCGCGATCGCCGCCGAGGCGCCGAGGCGGGCCGCCTTCACGAGCAGGAACGCGTCGGTGGCGTTGGCGAAGGCGAAGAGCGTGAGCGCGAGGAGCGCGCGGCGGAGGGTGGGGGAGAGCGGGGTGTCCCCCTTCCCTTCGTCCTGAGCGTAGCGGCCGCCTACGGCGGCCGCAGAGTCGAAGGACGGACGGAGCCTGCTCCCAGCGGAACCCGGCTCCGGCGTGAGCGCGAGCGCGACCATCGCGAGCGCCCCGGGCACCGCCGCCCAGAGGAAGACCGTCCGCATCCGCTCGGCGTCCTCGGGCCGCCCCACGAGGCCGGCGCCGAGGAGCCACAGGAGGCCGGCGCCGAGCAGCGTCCCGACGACTGCACCAGCGTGGTCCATCGCGCGGTGGAAGCCGAAGGCGCGGGCGCGGATCGAGGGATCGGTGACGCCCGCGAGCAGGGCGTCGCGCGGGCTCGTGCGCACGCCCTTGCCGACGCGGTCGAACACCCGGACGGCGAGCACGTGCCAGGGCGCGAGGGCAAACGCGGCGAGCGGCCGGACCACGGTGGAGAGGCCGTACCCTGCGAGCACCAGCGGCTTCAGCCGCGCGCGCCGGTCGGCGATGACGCCGGTCACCCCCTTGAGCACGCTCGCCACGAGCTCGGCCGCCCCCTCGACGAGCCCGATGAAAGCGCCGGTCGCGCCGAGGGACACGAGGAACGCCGGCAGGAGCGGGAAGATCGCCTCGCTCGAGGCGTCCGTGAACAGGCTCACGAGCCCGAGCCCGATCACGGTCCGCGGAAGCCGCGGCGAGCGCGGCCGCGCCGCCGAGGCCGCGGCGCTCTCCCGCCCGTCCGTCATCTCCTCGCCTTCCGGGCGGGGCCGAGCTCGCGCGCCAGCTCGATCACCGTCCGCCGGAACCCCGTCCCGGCGAAGGCGCCCAGCGCGACCTCGTTGGCCGCCGCCACGTGGATGACGAGCCGCTGCTCGCCGCGCGCGGCGAACCGCTCCACGAGCGCCTCGACGAGCTGCCGCCCCACGCCCGCCCGCCGCGCCCGAGGCTCGACCCAGAGGTCCACCCCGACCGCGCACTTCTCCCGGAACGTGTTCCAGTCGCGCTTCTCGATCCGGCCGTACGCGTAGCCGAGCACACGGCCCTGCCGGACCGCGACGAGCACCACCGCCCGCGGGTTCACGAGCTCCTTGCCGAGCCACCAGGCGTAGCCATCCTCGATCGGCTCATCGGGCAGGAAGAAGCGGGCCGGGTCCATGCGGTGGTGCGCGCGGGCGAGCCGAGCGCCCATGCGCGCGAGCGCGAAGACCTCCTCGGCGCGGGCGTCGCGGACGGTGACCGGTCGCGCCGGACGGCGCGCGGCCCTGGCTCGGGTAGGCATGCCGGCAGTCTGCGACGGCCCGCGGCCCCGCGCCAGCGGGACCTCGCCGGCCTGTCGGCGTCCCGAAACGGAGGGACGGGGGAGCGGGCTCCCTTGCGGGTGAGCGTTCACGGTCTGTCACATGCACCGGTGTCCACCGGATCGGGCGGCGGCCCCGCGCGACCGTCCTGCGCGACCCGGGGTGAGCGCCGCCTCGCGGTCCGGGCCGCCCGGCCCCGCGCGCGAGCGGGGTTTCGGTCCGGTCCGGTTCTTGAAACGAACCGGGTCAAGGGGGCACCGCCGAGGAGGTTCCATGCCGGACATCTTCATGCACTTCGTGTTCGGTCGCTGGTTCACCCACCGGTCCGAGGTATCGAAGCCGCCGGCGCCGGCGCAGCAGCCCGCGCCGAAGCCGAAGGATCCGCCGTCCCACGGGTAAGGTCGCCCGGCCGGCTCGCCCGCGTTCGGCAGCGATCGGGCGGGCCGGCGAGGGACGACCGATCGCCGGGCGCGACCGGAGCACGCCCAGGAGCGGGCGGCGACGCCGGCCCATTCGGGGGAATCGGGCCCCGGAGCACGCCCCGGTTTCAGGCCTGCTCGTTCCGAGCCATCCCCGCAGCGCGACGTGGCTTTTCCGGTGCGAAGAACGCTTGCCTGGCCTGCTCCCAGACGGTAATCCTTCGCGCCACGCCATGACCCAATTCCCGATGCTCTGGGCGATCATCGTCCTCCCCCTCCTCGGCGCGATCGTCAACGGCCTCGCCGGGAAGCGGCTCGGCAAGGCCAACGTCACCTTCCTCGCGGTGGCCGCGATGATCGGGGCGCTGCTCGTCTCGGTGGTCGCGTTCGTCCAGGACGTCGCCTACCTGCGCCCGCTGGTGAGCCAGGTCGGCACCTGGTTCCAGACCAGCACGGCCGAGGGGCTGCCCGCGCTCAAGGTCTCCTGGGGCCTGCGGATGGACGGGCTCTCGGGGATCATGCTTCTGGTCGTCACCGGGGTCGGGACGCTCATCCACATCTACTCCGCGTCCTACATGTCCCACGAGGATGACGCCGGGTACGCCCGCTACTTCGCCTACCTGAACCTCTTCGCCGCGGCGATGCTCACGCTCGTGCTGGGCGATTCGCTCGTCCTCACGTTCGTCGGGTGGGAGGGCGTCGGGCTCTGCAGCTACCTGCTCATCGGCTTCTGGTACACCGACCCGCAGAAGGCGTACGCCGGACGCAAGGCGTTCGTGGTGAACCGGATCGGCGACTTTGGTTTTCTCCTCGGCGTCTTCTCGCTCCTCGCGATCTTCGGGACGACGACGTACGCCGGGACCGGCGGCCTCGAGCAGCTCGCCCAGCGTATCGCCGGCGAGACCGCGTCGCCGATCGCCGCGGGTGTGTTCCAGGGGTGGACGTACGAGGCGGCGCTGACGTTCGCGCTCCTCTGCCTCTTCGTGGGCGCCGCCGGCAAGAGCGCCCAGCTGCCGCTCTACGTCTGGCTCCCGGACGCGATGGCCGGCCCGACGCCGGTCTCCGCCCTCATCCACGCCGCCACCATGGTCACCGCCGGCGTGTACCTCGTGGCGAGGCTCTCCTTCCTCTACACGCTCGCTCCCGCGGCGATGGCGACGGTCACGATCGTGGGCGCGGCCACCGCGCTCTTCGCGGCCCTCATCGCCTTCGCCCAGAACGACATCAAGAAGGTGCTCGCCTACTCCACCGTGAGCCAGCTCGGCTTCATGTTCGTGGGCGTGGGCTCGGGCGTGTACTGGGCCGGCCTCTTTCACCTCGTGACGCACGCGTTCTTCAAGGCCTGCCTCTTCCTCGGCGCGGGCTCGGTGATGCACGGCATGGGCGACGAGACCGACATCCGGAAGATGGGCGGTCTCTGGAAGAAGATGCCGCACACCGCGTGGACGTTCCTCCTCGCGACCATCGCCATCACCGGCGTGCTCCCGCTCTCCGGATTCTTCTCGAAGGACGCCATCCTGGGCGGCGCGTTCTTCTCGCACAACGCGGCCTGGCCGGCGGTCGGGAAGATCGCCTACGTGCTCGGGTCGCTGGCGGCGCTGGGGACGGCGTTCTACATGACCCGGCTCTTCGTGCTCACCTTCGCCGGGAAGCCGCGCACGCACGCCGCCGAGCACGCGCACGAGTCGTCGCCGGTGATGACCGTGCCGCTCTGGATCCTGGCGGCGGGCTCGGTCTTCGGGTTCCTCCTCGACTGGCCGTTCCACTGGCCTCACGAGAACATCAAGACCGCGCTCGAGCAGCTCACCGTGCAGGACGGAAGAGGCCACGGGGTCTTCTACGAGGCCGCCAGGCGTCTCGGGCTGCTCGACGCGCACCACGCCGCGTGGCCGTACCTCGTCGCCTGGGGCGTCGCGCTCGCCGGGGCGGCGATCGGCTGGTACCTCTACGCCGGCCGGCTCCGCGAGGTGCCGGCGCGGATCGCCCGCGCCTTCCCAGCGGGGTACCGGTTCCTGGCCGACAAGTTCCGGGTGGACGAGCTGTACGATCTCCTGATCGTCCGCCCCTTCGAGTGGATCTCGTACGTGCTCTGGCGGATCGTGGACGTGGGGATCATCGACGGCCTCGTGAACGGTGTGGGCCGGGCGTCGCGGTGGGTCGCCTCCCTCGCGCGCCTCTTCCAGAACGGCGACGTGCAGCGGTACGCGGCGGTGATGGCGATCGCCGCGGCGATCATCCTGGGCCTCGCCCTCGGGATGGGAGGCCGGCCGTGAACCTCTTGACCGCGGTCGTCTTCCTGCCGCTCGCCGGCGCGCTCGCCCTGACGCTCCTCCCGCGCGACGAGGTCGGCCAGCACCGGGGCGTCGCCTTCTTCGTCTCGCTCGTCACCTTCGCGCTCTCGCTCGGCCTCTGGTTCGGCTTCGACGCCGCCGCGAGCGCGCCCGAGTTCCAGTTCGAGACCAACGTCCCCTGGATGCCGTCGCTCGGCATCGGCTACCACGTCGGGCTCGACGGCGTGGCGCTCCTCCTGGTGTTGCTCACGACCGTGCTCACGCCGATCGTGATCCTCTCCGCGTGGAAGGCGGTCACCGATCGGGTGAAGGAGTTCTTCATCGCCATCCTCGTCCTCGAGACGGCGATGATCGGCACCTTCGCGGCCCTCGACCTCGTCCTCTTCTACGTGTTCTGGGAAGCGATGCTCGTGCCGATGTACCTGCTCATCGGCATCTGGGGCTCGAAGAACCGGCTCTACGCGACCATCAAGTTCTTCGTCTACACCTTCGCGGCGAGCGTGCTCATGCTCGTCGCCATCCTCTACGTGTACACGAAGGCGGGCACCTTCGATTACGTGGCGGTGCGCGACGCCCTGAGCGCCGGCGACGGGCGGCTCTCGGCCGAGGCGGCGCGCTGGCTCTTCCTCGCCTTCGCGGTGGCCTTCGCGGTCAAGGTGCCGATGTTCCCGCTCCACACCTGGCTGCCGGATGCGCACACCGAGGCGCCCACCGCCGGCTCGGTGATCCTCGCCGGCGTGCTCCTCAAGATGGGCACGTTCGGCTTCTTCCGGTACGCGCTGCCGCTCTTCCCCGCGGCGGCCCTCGAGTACCGCGCCGCCATCGCGGTGCTCGCGGTGATCGGGATCCTGTACGGCGCGATGATGTCCTTCGTGCAGACCGACATGAAGCGGCTCGTCGCCTACTCGTCGGTCTCGCACCTCGGGTTCGTGATGCTCGGGATGGCCGCGCTCTCGGAGGCGGCGCTCACCGGCTCCGTCTACCAGATGCTGAACCACGGCATCTCCACCGGCGCCCTCTTCCTCCTCGTGGGCATCCTGTACGAGCGCCGGCACACCCGGGAGATCGCCGACTACGGCGGCCTCGCGAAGCGCACGCCGCTCATCGCCGCCACCTTCCTCGTGGTGACGCTCTCGTCGATCGGGCTGCCGGGCACGAACGGGTTCGTGGGCGAGTTCCTGATCCTCGCCGGGACCTGGCGGTCGTACCTGGGCGGCTCGACGGTGGTCGCGGCGCTCGCCGCCGTGGGCGTCATCCTGGGCGCGGTCTACATGCTCCGCCTCGTGGAGCGCGTCTTCCTGGGGCCGATCCGGAAGGACGAGAACCGGACGCTGCCCGACCTCTCCGTCCGCGAAGGGTTCGTGCTCGCGCCGATGATCCTGCTGGTGCTCGTCATGGGTCTCCGGCCGCAGCCGTTCCTCGATCCGATGAAGCCCTCGGTGGACCGACTCGTGAAGCGGCTCGAGGCCGTGGAGCAGCGGCTCGGCGCCGCCGGCCAGGTGGGAACGCCCCCGATCGCCTCCCCGGCTCCGAAGGCCGCCGCCGCCCTCGAAAGGCCCTGACATGACCGGCTTCACCGCGACGAACTTCGCCGCCCTCCTCCCGGTGGGGATCCTGACCCTCGGGGCGATCGTGCTCCTCCTCTCCGAGGTCTTCCTCGTCTCCGGACGCCGTGGGTACCAGTCGACGCTGACGGTGGTGTTCGCGGTGGCGGCAGGGGTCGCCGCGGCGGCGATGCCGCGGCCGGGCACCGTGTTCGACGGCCAGGCGACGGTGGACGGGTTCTCGGTGTTCGTCACCGTGATCGTCTGCGCCGGGCTGGCGCTCTCGGCCCTCGTGGGCGCGGGCTGGCTCGAGGCGCGGAGCGCGCAGCGCGGCGAGTTCTACGCGCTCGCCGTCTTCGCCGCGGCAGGCATGGTCCTGCTCGGGATGGCGCGGGACTTCCTCACCGCCTTCGTCTCGCTCGAGGTGATGAGCATCTCGACGTACGCGCTCACCGCCTACCTGCGCCGCGGGCTCCGCCCGACGGAGGCGGCGTTCAAGTACCTCGTGCTCGGCGCGGTGTCGTCGGGCCTGTTCGTGTACGGCGCGGCGCTGCTCTACGGCGCGTCGGGCTCGACGCTCTTCTCGAAGCTCCCCGAGGGGCACGGCTCGCCCATCTACCTCGTCGGCATGGGGCTCGTCCTCGCCGGCGTGGCCTTCAAGGTGGCCGCGGTCCCGTTCCACGCCTGGACCCCGGACGTCTACGAGGGCGCGCCCACCCCGGTCACCGCCTTCATGGCGGCGGGCGTGAAGACGGCGGCCTTCGCGCTGCTCGTCCGGATCTTCCTCGCCGCCGAGACCGGGGTCGACGTGAAGGTGGCGGCCTTCGGCAGCCTCGTCGCGGCGCTCGCGGTCCTCACCATGATCGCCGGCAACCTGCTCGCGCTCCCGCAGCGGAGCGTGAAGCGGATGCTGGCCTACTCCTCGATCGCCCACGCCGGCTACCTGCTCATCGGCGTGGTCTCGTCGGCGGTGGCGGGCGCGCGCGATGCCTCGCTCGCGAGCCTGCTCTTCTACCTCGCCGTCTACGTCGCGACCGTCATCGGCGCGTTCGCGGTGGTGGGCGTGCTCGAGCGCCGCTGGGCGGTGGGATCGGAGGGGGAGCCGGAGCGGGCGTGGGACCTCTCGCGGTTCGCGGGCCTCGGGAAGCGGCGTCCCGCGCTGGCGTTCGCGATGACGCTCTTCATGCTGTCGCTCGCCGGCGTCCCGCCCACCGCCGGCTTCTTCTCGAAGCTGTACCTGTTCCGCGCCGCGATCGGCGCCGGCTTCGAGGTCCTCGCGATCGTCGGCGTCCTCACGAGCGCGCTCGGCGCCTACTACTACCTGCGCATCGTGCTCTACATGTACATGCGCGCTCCGGAGGGCGAGGAGCCCGAGGTGCTGCGCGCGCCGTCGCTCGCCGTCGCGCTCGCCGTGGCCGCGCTCGTGGTGGTGGTCCTCGGCGTCGCCGCCGAGCCGCTCGTCCGCCTCGCGGCGAGGGCGGGGGCGGTCGGATAGCCTTTCGCTGCCGGTTGCCTCGCGCTCGCCACACGCCTCGCCTCGGGCGCGATGCCTCGCGTCGGCATACGCCTCGCCTTGCGGCGCGTTGCCGAGCGGCGGCCGGCCGGGCCGGGCGGGCTCGCCGACCAGGTGGATACTCGGCGCCCTACAGGAAGGTTCCAGGCCGCGCGGCTCGGCTACGAGCTCGTTCGGCACAAGAGGCCCGTGCGCGCCGGGGGTCGCCCGCGCAAGATGATGCCGATGACCCGTCCAGCCTCGGTCCTTGCTCGCCTCCGCCGCATCTGCCTCGCGCTCCCCGAGGCGCGTGAGAAGCTCTCGCACGGCGAGCCGACCTGGTTCGCGGGGACTGGCAAGGTGTTCGCGGCCCTCGACGATCACCACCACGGCGCCGCGCACCTGTCGGTCTGGTTGCCCCAGCCGCTCGGTGCGCAGGAGGCGCTCATCGCCTCCGACCCCGATCGCTTCTTCCGGCCGCCTTACGTCGGCCCGAGCGGATGGGTGGGCGTGGTGCTCGACACCGGACCGGACTGGGCGGTGATCGAGCGGCTCGTGCGCGACGCGTACGTGCGGGTCGCGCGGCCGAGGCTCCGGAGGCTCGTCACGGGGGAGAATGCGCCCCGAGCCTCCGCGCGACGTCCTCCAGCTCCTCGGGGCCGAGGACGTACTGCTGGCGGCAGAACTCGCAGGTGATGGTGGCCTTCCGCTCGGCGCCGAGGATCTCGGCGATGCCCTCCGCGCCGAGGGCAGAGACCGCCACCCGGGCGCGGGCCTGGGAACAGCTGCACCGGTAGGCAACCTCGACGTCCGCCTGGAGCTCGAAGCCCGGGCCGGCGACGGCGGCGATCACCTCGCCCGCGTGGAGACCGGCGGCGAGGCT
>JAEZXM010000239.1 GCA_023419875.1 Pseudomonadota bacterium
CGGTGGCACGGGTCGCACGCATTCCGATGCGGGAGACCCGTGTCGGGTGTCGCGCGCGAGGCGCCCGGACCGGACACGGGTCTCCCGCCGCAGACGGCGTGCGACCCGTGCCACCGGGCGCGGCCTAACCCGTGCGACCGGCCGGACCCTCTCCGCCTCGCTCCGCGGACTTCGCTCGGCACCTCTCCCGTCGGAACGGGAGAGGGGTTTGGGGTCACCCGACCAAAGCCAGGCCGAGCGTTTGGCCGTAGCGGGCGAGGAGCTCGTCGCGCAGGGGGCGGTGGGCGTCGTCGCGGAGGTTCGGGTCGGCGGCGAGGAGGGCCAGGGCGTCGTCCTTGGCCTCCTGGAGCAGGTCCATCTCCTCCGACAGGTTCGCGATCTTCAGGCTCGGCAGGCCGTGCTGGCGCGTGCCGAAGAAGTCGCCCGGGCCGCGGAGCTGGAGGTCCACCTCCGCCAAGCGGAAGCCGTCGTTGGTGGCGCACATGGCGCTGATCCGCTCCTGGGCGGCGGGGGTGGCGGCGTCGCTGACGAGCAGGCAGAAGCTCTTCTCCCCGCCGCGGCCGACGCGGCCGCGGAGCTGGTGGAGCTGGCTCAGGCCGAACCGCTCGGCGTTCTCGATTACCATCGTCGTCGCGTTCGGGACGTCGATGCCCACCTCGATCACCGTCGTCGCCACGAGCACGTCGATCTCCCCGGCCCGAAACGCCCGCATCGTCTCCGCCTTCTCCGCCGTGCTGAGCTGCCCGTGCAGCATCCCCAGCCGCAGCCCGGCGAGCGGCCCCACTCTGGTTTCCGCCCCCTCCGTCGCTCCGTCGCTCCGTCGCTCCGTCGCTTCCCCGCCCAGTTCCTCGAAGTGCCTCTTCACGCTCTTGGCGTCGCTCAGCCCGTCCTCCTCGATCTGCGGGAGCACCACGTACGCCTGCCGGCCGCGCTCGACCTGCCGCCGCACGAACTTGTACGCCTGCTCCGCCTGGCGCGCGGGCAGGTGCTTCGTCTCGATCGGCTGCCGGCCGGGCGGGAGCTCGTCGATCACGCTCACGTCGAAGTCCGCGAGGTACGACAGCGCCAGCGTCCGCGGGATCGGCGTGGCCGTCATCACGAGGTAGTGGGGGGCCAGGCCCTTCTCGCGCAAATGCGCCCGCTGGCGAACGCCGAGCTTGTGCTGCTCGTCCACGACGATCAGCCCGAGGTTGGCGAACTCCACGCCCTGGCTCAGCAGCGCCTGCGTGCCGACGGCGATGTCGATCCGCCCGTCCGCCAGGTCCGCCAGCAGCGCCTGCCGCTCCTTCGCCTTGAGCTTCCCGGTGAACAGCTCGATCCGCACGCTGCTCCCCTCGAGGAAGCGGCTGAGCGTGAGGTAGTGCTGGGCCGCGAGCACCTCGGTGGGCGCGAGCATCGCGCTCTGGAGCTTGTTGGCCACGCCGGTCAGCATCGCGTAGAGGGCGACGACCGTCTTGCCGCTGCCGACGTCCCCCTGGAGCAGGCGGTTCATCGGCACGCCGCTCTTGAGGTCGTGGGCGATCTGGTACGCCGCGTTCTGCTGGGCGCCGGTCATGTCGAACGGGAACCGCGCGCGGATGCGCGCGTCCAGCGTCCGGTCGATCCGCAGCACCGGCGCGCTGATCCGCCCCTGCCGCAGCCGCTTCGAAAGCCCCAGCCCGAGCTGGAGCATCATCAGCTCGTCGTACACCAGCCGCCGCCGCGCGTCGGCCGCCTCCTGCTGGTTCCGCGGGCGGTGGATGCGCCGGTAGGCCTCCTGCCGCGAGAGCAGGAGCCGTCGCTCGACGAGCGGCGGGGGGATCGGGTCGGCGAGCTGCGCCACCGCCGCATCCAGGTTGTCGCGGATGACCGCCTCGATCTGCTCGCTCGACAGCTCCGCCGTCGCCCCGTAGATCGGGCGGAAGCTGTCGGCCTCGATCGCCGCCGTCTCCTCCGTCACCTCCTCCCACTTGGGGTTGGCCATCTGCGGGATGTTCCGCCACATCCGCACCTTCCCGCGGACGCGCAGCGTCATCCCGGGGCGCACCTTGAACCGCAGGTACGCCGCGTTGAACCAGACGACCGCCAGCTTCTCCCCGCTGCGGGCGTCCCTGATCGTCGCCTCGAACCGGCTGCGCGGCCGGGCGGCGATGTAGTCCGCCGCGATCACTTCCCCGCGCACCGTCTGGATCTGCTCGTGCACCAGCTCGTCGACGCCGCGCTCGCTCGACTCGAACCGGTAATCCCGCGGCAGGTACTCGAGCAAGTCCCCCAGCGTCGCCAGCCCCAGCGCGCGGAGCGACTTCTCGCGCTTCGGCCCGACCCCCGAGAGCGCGCCGACCGGCGTGGACAGACTCACAACCTCCGCCGCGGTGGGCATGCGGCGGATTCTACGGAGGGAAACAGGCGGCTCCTACAGATTGCCCATCGCGCCCATCACCTCGTCACGCTCGGCTACGTCGCCGCCGATTTCCTTCGGCGATCGCCGCGTGATCTCAAACAACGGCGGCACGTCCGGTAGGGGGAAGTACAGGTCTCGTCGCGCCATGTAAAGCACGGCGGCCAGCCGGTGACGCGCCTCGTCGTAATCTCGCCGCAATCCTAAGTTCTCAATCACGCCCACCTCGGCCGGTCCGACCGGGTACAGACGCCATTGGTCGAGCGGGATGCGGTCCTCCAGCCAAGCTGAGAGCAAAGCCCGCTCCACGTTGAGGTGCACGGTCGTGGCCACGGAGAACGACAGCCGCGTGCCGGTCTCCCGGCTGAACGTCCAGAAGCTCAGACGAGGGTCCTCCTTAGCAACGTACAGCCCGAAGAAGGCAGGCGGGTAGGATATGTGCCGCCGCTTTGAGCCGGCAGTGTAATGACCAGTGACATAGGCCAGTACCACGCAGCGCTCGACGGTGAAGGGCGGGCGAGACTCCCCATGCGGCAGATTCTTTGA
>JAEZXM010000395.1 GCA_023419875.1 Pseudomonadota bacterium
CGTCGCGCTGGCCCTCGGCGGCGCGGGGATGGCGGCCGGGCTTGCCGGGGAGCTCCGCGCCTCCCTCGCGGTCGCGGTCCTCTCGCCCGAGCCGCCCTCGGCGGCGCTCCTCGGCGCCGTGGCCGCGCTGTTCCGCGCGAGCCTCGTCCCCTGCGCCGGCGCGTTCGCCGGCGCCCTCGGTGCAGGGCTCCTCCAGTCCGGGTTCCTCCTCGCCCCCGGCGCACTCGCACCCCGGCTCGAGCGGATCGATCCCTTCCGCGGGCTCCGGCGGCTCTTCTCCGCCGCGCAGGTGGTGAGCGTGCTTCTCGGCCTCGCCCGTGCCGCGGCGCTCCTCGCCGTGGCCGCGCTCTGGCTCCGCGACGCCGCGCCCTCGGTCCAGGGACTCGCGCGGCTTGCGCCCGCCTCCATCTGGCGCGTGCTCCCCGCGCTGGGCGGTCTCGCGTTCCGCCTCGCGCTGGTCCTCTTCGCGTTCGGTCTCCTCGACCTCGCCCGCGTGCGCCGGCGGCACCTCGAGGGCCTCCGTCTCACCAAGGACGAGGTCCGCCGCGAGCACCGGGAGGACGAGGGCGACCCGATCCTGAAGCAGGCTCGGCTCCGCGCCCACCGCGGCCTCGCCGAGGCGGGCCCGCTGGCCCGAGCCACGGTGGTGGTCGTGAACCCGACCCACGTCGCGGTCGCGCTGCGGCACGAGCGCGTCGGCCCGGACGCGCCGCGCGTGGTGGCGAAGGGCGCGGGCCGCGCCGCCGCGAGGATCCGCTCCGAGGCGCGCAAGGCAGGCGTGCCGCTGGTGCGCGACGTGCCGCTCGCCCGTGCGCTTCACCGGCTCGTCGAGGTGGGCGACGAGCTGCCGGAGGAGCTCTACGAGGCGGCGGCCCTGGTGCTGGCGCACCTGTACCGGCGGGAGGACGCATGAGGTTTCCGAGGGAGCGGATGGCGAGGATCCCGGGCGCGCTGGCGGTCCTCTCGGGCGCCCGCGCGCTGGGCGGGCGGGGCGGTGCCGAGGCGCTGCTCACCCTGGCCGTGCTGGGCCTCGTGGCGTTGCTCGTCATCCCTCTCTCGCCGGGCGCGCTCGACGCGCTCCTCGCCCTCGACCTCGCCGCCTCGGCGCTCCTGCTCGCGGCCGCGCTCCTCGCGCGCGAGCCGCTCCGGCTGTCCGGCTTCCCCGCCCTGATCCTCCTCACGACGCTCTTCCGCGTGGCCCTCAACGTGGGTTCGACGCGGCTCATCCTCTCGCGCGGCGAGGCGGGCCGCGTGATCGAGGCCTTCGGGCGCGTGGTGGTGCAGGGGAACGTGGTGGTCGGCGCGGTCGTGTTCACGATCCTCACGCTGGTGCAGCTCCTGGTCGTGTCGAAGGGCGCGGAGCGCGTGGCCGAGGTCGCGGCGCGGTTCACGCTCGACGCCTTGCCCGGCAAGCAGATGTCGGTGGACGCGGACCTCCGGGCGGGCCTCCTCGACGCGGCCGAGGCGCGCCGCCGCCGCCGGGCGCTCGAGCGCGAGAGCCAGCTCTACGGCGCGATGGACGGCGCGCTCAAGTTCGTGAAAGGCGACGCGATCGCGGGCGTCGCCATCGTGCTCGTGAACGTGGTGGGAGGGCTCGTCTCCGGGCTCCTCGCGGGCATGAGCGCAGCCGAGGCGGGTCGCCGATACGTCCTCCTGGCCGTGGGCGACGGGCTCACCTCGCAGCTCGCGTCGCTCCTCGTCGCGGTCGCTGCGGGCGTGGCCGTCACCCGGGTGGCCGCGGACGAGGAAGGCGCCGCGGTTCCGACGGAGCTCCGCCGCCAGCTCCTCGCCGAGCCGGGGGCGCTCGTCGCCGTCGCCGCGCTGCTCCTCGGCCTCGCCGCGGCGCCCGGGCTTCCCCCCCTTCCCTTCCTCGCGGTGGCGCTCGCGCTCCTCGCCGCCGCGGCCTGGTCCGCCCACCGGAAGGCCGCGGCCCCCGAAGAGATCGAGGCCCGCGCGCCCGTCCGCGACGACCCGTTCGCCTTGCCGGCGCCGGTTGCCGTGGAGCTCGGCCCACATCTCCTCGTCGCGGCCGGGACCGCTTTCGCGCGCGAGGGGATCGCGTGGGTCCGCGCCGAGCTGTGGCGCACGCTGGGCGTCCGGCTCCCGCCGGTGGCGGTGCGCCCCGGCCATCGCGGGCCGGAGAGCTACCGCATCCTCGTGGACGACGTCCCGGTGCACGAGGCCCGGATCCCGCAGGACGAGGCGCTCGTGCTCGCGCCCCCCGACGACCTCGCGCTCGTGGGCATCGAGGCGCGGGCGGTGCGCGACCCCGGGACGGGCCGGCCCGCGGCCGTGGTGGCGCGCGCCGACGCGGCGCGTGCCTCCGCGCTCGGTGCCCTCCAGGAGCTCCCCGAGCGGCTCCGCTCCGAGATCCTGGGCGCCCTCGTCCGCCACGCGCACCAGCTCGTCGGGATCCAGGAGGTGCAGCTTCTCCTGGACAGCCTGGAGCCGGTGGCACCGGCGCTGGTGCGCGAGGCGGCAGCGAAGCTCCCGGCCGCGCTCGTCGCCGAGGTGCTCCGCAGGCTCCTCGAGGAAGGGGTCTCGATCCGCCCGATCCGCGCGATCCTCGAGGCGATGCTCCAGCGCGCCGAGCCGAAGGCGGGCGCCGCATGCCTCGCAGAGGCTTGCCGGCGCGCGCTGCGGCGGCAGCTCGGCCAGGCGCATGCGACGGGCGGGCCGCTGTCGGTGCTCCTGCTCGATCCCTCCGCCGAGCAGGCGATCCGCGAGGCGCTCGCCGGCGAGGTCCTCGCGCTCGAGCCCCGGCGCGCGGTGGCGCTCCTCGACGCCCTCGCGACCGAGCTGGGGACCGCGACATGGACCCAGCCCCCCGTGGTCCTCGTCTCCCCCGACGTGCGGCGCGCGGTCCGGTCGCTCCTCGCGCCACGATTTCCGGCGGTGCCGGTGCTCGCGTACGAGGAGCTACCGCCCGAGCTGCCCGTGCGCCCGGTCGGCAGGATCGGAGGGCTGGAGCTGTCGGCCTAGGCGCGCGACTACGCGCCGGCCGCGACCGGGGGCGTACCCTGGCCCTCGCCACCGCTCGAGTTGCCGGTGTCGCTGCCGCCGGGCTTGGCCAGGGAATCCGGGTGGTTCACGCGATCGCGGAGTTCCTTGCCCGTCCGGAACAGGATGCCGCGCTTCGGCTTCACCGGGATGACCTCACCGGTCTTGGGGTTCCGCCCCTGGTAGCCGTCGTAGTGCTTGACGTGAAACGCGCCAAGCCCGCGGATCTCGATGTTCTCTCCCTTGCAGAGCGCGTCCTTCATCGAGTCGAAGATCGTCTCGATGGTGGCCTCGGCCTGCTTCTGCGTGACCCCGCGCTTCACGACCAGGATGTTGATGAGATCCGACTTCAGCATCGGCGCTCCGGAATTCGAAGGGTTACGCCCTACGAAATACCGCTCGGGTTCTAGTCGAGCCTAGCCGAACCTTCCGAAATCAGCAAGGGATCCACGGGCATGCGCAAGCGATGGGCCAGGGAAAGCCGATCTCTGATGATCCCGATCAGGCACCCGATGCCGTCGGAGCCCGGCTCTCTGGCCCCTTGGGAGCAGATGTGACCTGCTCGGGTGCGGGCGTCCCGGGCAGCTTCTCACAGAGCGCCCCGATGGTGATGCCGCGCAGCCGTTCCTCCGCCCGCTCGTCCGCCTGCCGGAAATGCCCGGTGACCTCGTCGGGCGCGGCGAGCTCGCGGGCCGCGGCGGCGGGATCGACGCCGAGCAGGGCGCGGCGGACGTCGAGGAGGCTGATGACCTCCGGCGCGCGCCCCGGGACGAGCCCGCCACCCGCGAGCGCCTTCACGAGGCCCGCCTCGCGCAGGGCCTCGAGCACCTCCATCCCGCTCTCCCCGACCCGGAGCCTCCGCACGAGCTCGTCACGTGTCGGCGCAGGGTCACCCGCCCGGAAGGCCGACGAGACGAGCACGAGCGCGTTCGCCGCGGCGACCTCCCGAGCCGACCGGACGGCGCGCCCGTCGCCCATCACCACCGGCGCGTTCTGGACGACGAAGGCGAGCCGCGCACCGAAGAGGATGATCGACCACGAGACGTAGAGCCAGGTGAGGAAGATCGGCACCGCCGCGACCGAACCGTAGATCGCGTGGAGCTTCACCGACCCCTTCGTCGCGCCGGCGAACGCCCACCGCGCGAGCTCCCAGCCGACGCCCGCTGCCGCGCCGCCGGCGAGCGCGGCGCGCAGCCGGACGCGCGCGTTGGGCACGACCAGGTAGAGGAGGGTGAGGAAGAAGGACGAGAGGATCGCGGAGACGCCCATGCTGAGCGCCTTGGTGCCGCGCGTCTCGAGGTACGCGTGGGCGAACCGGCTCACCGAGGCCGAGGCGGCGAGCACGAGCGGCCCGAGCGTCACCGCCATCCAGTAGACGAGGACGCGCATCCGCAGCGAGCGCCGGACGCGGACCTCCCAGACGTCGTTCACCGCCGCCTCGACGTTCCCGACCAGGGAGTACGCCGACCAGATGAGGAGCACCGCGCCAACGAGCCCGGCCCGGGCCACGTGCGTGTTGCGGACGAAGCGGTCCAGATACGGCTCGATCGTGGCGCGGGCGCCCACGGCGAGGTTCTCGAGGAGGAAGTCGTGGACGACCCCCGAGATTCGCTCCATCCCCGTGAAGGCCTGGAGAAGGGAGAAGGCCACCACCAGCGCCGGCACCAGCGCGAACAGCGAGATGTAGGTGAGGGCCATCGCCCGCATCTGCACCCGCTCGGCGCGGATGCCGCGGGCGGCGCGGGCGACGACCCGCAGTCCCCGCCGGAGCCGCGCCAGGAGCCGGCGCGGCCCGGGGGGTCCGGGCTCGGCCGTCGCGCTCAGTCCTTCTC
>JAEZXM010000416.1 GCA_023419875.1 Pseudomonadota bacterium
CGCGGCGGGACCCAGCGCAGCAGGGGTGGGGCCCCGACGGCCTGGCCGGCGGGGCGGGGGCGCAGCCCCCGTACAAATGGTCCGGGTATTCAACCACTGGTTCTCGCCGCGCAAGGCGGTCTACTTCTTCGCGGAGGAGACGGTGCTCGTGCTGGCGCTCCTCGCCGGCGCATCGCTGGGGCCGATCGCGGCCAAGGCGGCGGGGGCGGCGCCGCCGCTCAGCGCCGGCCTGCTCCGCGCCGGGCTCGCCTCGCTCATCTTCGCGGGCGCGCTCTACCTCGGCGATCTCTACGACCTGCACGCCGCGGTGCGGGACCGTACCGATGGCCGGCGGCTCCTGCGCTCCCTCGGGGTGGCCGCGATCGCCCTGGCCGTCGCGGACGCCATCCTGGACCTGCTCGTCTTGCCGGGGTGGATGCTCCAGGGCTCGCTCGTCCTCTCCGCGGCGGGCGGGACCCTGGGCGTCGTGCTCGCCCGCGCGCTCTTGCCGGCCGTGGTCGGGGCCCCCAACCGCGTGCTGGTGCTCGGCACGGGCGCACGCGCCTGGGATCTCGCCCGGGCGGTGGAGCGCGAGGCGGACGGGCTCTGGGAGGTCGTCGGCTTCGCGCCGCCGGGCGCTGCCGGCGAGCCGGTGATGGTCGATCCCGCGCTCGTCCAACCGGGATCGCTCGGCGAGCTCGTGCGCCGGCAGCGCGCACAGGTGGTCGTGGTGGCGCTCGAGGATCGACGGGGCCTCCCGGTCGACGAGCTGCTCGCGCTGCGCACGAGCGGCATCCGCGTGGTGGACGACGTCGGCTTCGCCGAGGCGACGCTCCAGCGCATCCCGCTCGCGCTCGTGCGCCCGAGCGCGCTCATCTTCGACGACGGGTTCCGCGCCGGGGTCGTCACCCGGACCGGCAAGCGGCTCCTCGACATCCTGGTGTCCGCGACGCTTTTGGTCGTGCTCGCGCCGGTGATGCTCGCCGTGGCCGCGCTCCTCCTGGCGACCGACGGACGTCCGGTGCTCTACTCGCAGGAGCGGGTGGGGCGGCGGGGGAAGCCGTACCGGCTCTGGAAGTTCCGGACCATGCGCCGGGACGCGGAGCGGATGGGCGCGGTCTGGGCGGTGGACGGCGATCCGCGCATCCTCCCGGTCGGCCGCTTCCTGCGACGCTCGCGGCTCGACGAGCTGCCGCAGCTCTGGAACGTCCTCCGCGGCCAGATGAGCCTCGTCGGGCCGCGGCCCGAGCGAGCGGTGTTCCTCGCGCAGCTCGAGGCGCGCTGGCCGCTGTTCGCGCTCCGCGAGCTGGTGAAGCCGGGGCTCACCGGCTGGGCGCAGCTCAAGTACGGCTACGGCTCGACCATGGAGGAGAACGCGCGGAAGCTGGAATACGACCTCTACTACGTGAAGAACACCTCGCTCTTCCTCGATCTCGTGTGCCTGCTCGCCACGGCCAAGGTGGTGCTGCTGGGACGGGGGGCGCGATGAGGCCTGCGCGAAGCGCCGCCGCGCCGCCGTACCGCGTCGAGACTTGCACCGGGCGCGAGGGCTTCGCCGGGCTCCGGGCGGAGTGGGACGCGCTCCTCGCCCGCGGCCCGACCGACCTGCCCTTCCTGCGGCACGCGTTTCTCGAAGCGTGGCTCGACGCCTTCCAGCCTCCGGGCGCGCAGCTCACCGTGCTCGTCGCCCGCGACGCGGACGGCGTCGCCGCAGGCTTCGCTCCGCTCCTCGCCGAGCGCCGGGGGACGTTCGTCCGGCTGCGCGCGCCGGCCAACGACCACTCCTGCCGCGTGGAGTGGGTGCTCGGCCCGGACGCGTCCGGCGCGGCGGCCGCGATCTGGGCGCACCTGCGCGACGAGGTGCGCTGGGACGTGCTGGTCCTGCGCGACCTGCCGCGCGACGGGCCCACCTCCACCGTCCTCGAGCCCTTGGCCCGGGCGGACGGCCACCTCGCCGGCCGCTGGGAATCGCAGCGGAGCCCGTACCTGCCGCTCGGCGCGACGCCGATCGAGGCGCGGCTGTCGTCGAGGTTCCGGGCGAACCTCCGCCGCCGGCGCCGCCGGCTCGAGGAGCTCGGACCGGTGGACCTCGTCCGCGAGGACGGGAGGGGCGACCTCGAGGGTGCGCTCCGCGAGCTCCTCGCGCTGGAGGCGGCGGGCTGGAAGGGGAAGCGCGGCACCGCGCTCGCGAACGACCCTCGGCTGGTCCGGTTCTACCGGGCGTGGGCCGGCGAGGCGGCCGCCCGCGGCGCGCTCGCGATCCGCTCGCTCACGCTCTCGGGGCGGCCGGTGGCGATGCACCTCGGCCTCGTGCACGGCGGCGTCTACTGGCTCCCCAAGATCGCCTACGAAGAGCGGCTGGGCGCGGTCTCGCCGGGGCAGCTCCTGCAGCGCGAGGTGATCGCGGAGTGCCAGGCCCGCGGTCTGCGCGGGCTGGAGTTCCTCGGGCCGGACATGGAGTGGAAGCGCGACTGGGGACCCGAGCTCCGCCCTCACGACTGGCTGTACGTGTACCGCCCGTCGCTCGCCGGCCGGGCGCTCCACGCGGTGAAGCACCGGCTCAAGCCGGCGGTGAAGGAGGCGCTCCGGTGGCGGCGGTGATCGACGCGCTCCCCGCGATCCAGGCGCCGCCCGCGTCGGAGGTGCGCCACGTCCCGGCGCTGCCGACGCTCTGGCCCTCGCTCCTCTCGCCGCTCCGGCCGGAGCGGGCGCCGGCCTTCCCTCTCGACGCCAGGCGGACGGTCCCGTTCTACTTCGCGCGGAACGCGGTCTTTCACGCGGTGCGCCTCCTCGGGCTCGCCGGCCGCGAGGTGCTCGTGCCCGCCTACCACCACGGGGTGGAGGTCGCGGCCCTGGCCGCCGCCGGGGCGGTGCCGCGCTTCGTGCGGGTGGACGCCCGGATGCGCCTGGATCTCGATCACCTGGTGGACTCGGCCGGCCCGCGGACGGGCGCGGTCTACGTCATCCACTACGCCGGCATGCCCCAGCCCATGAAGGCGATCGAGTCCGCCGCCCGGCGGATCGGCGTGCCGATCATCGAGGACTGCGCCCTCTCCCTCTGGTCGCGCGATGGGAACCGCCCGCTCGGCTCCACCGGCGACGTCGCCGTGTTCTGCTTCTACAAGACCGTGCCCGTGCCGAACGGAGGAGCGCTGGTGGTGAATCACCGGACGGTCCGCGGCGCTCTCCCGCGGCCGGTGGCGCCGCCCATCGCCTCCACGCTGTCCCACGCCGTCGGAAGCCTGCTCTCCAACCTGGCGTTCCGGGCCGGGGCGCCGGGCCTCCGGTTCCGCGCGGCGGCGCGCCGGACGGCGCAGCTCGTCCGGGAGGTGTCGGGGCGGCAGCCGATCTCGACCGGCACGAGCCGCTTCGACCCCGGCGCGGTCCACCTCGGGATGAGCGGGCTCTCCCGCGCCATCCTGCGACGCGTCGATCCGGAGGCGGTGGTCGCCGCGCGCCGGCGAAACTGGTTCCTCCTGCACGGCAGCCTGCGCCAGCTCGCCGAGCCCGTCTTCACGGAGCTGCCCGCCGGCGTCTGCCCGCTCTTCTACCCGCTCGCCTGCGACCACAAGGCGGCGGTGAAGGCCCGCCTCGCGGCGGCCGGTATCGAGACGGTGGACTTCTGGCGCACCGGCCACCCGCTCTGCGCGGCGGACGAGTTTCCCGAGGTGGCGCGGCTCCGGGAGCGGGTGCTGGAGCTGCCGATCCACCAGGACCTCGGTCCGCGGGAGATGGCCCAGGTGGCCCGCGCGGTGGCGGAGGCGCTCCGGTGATGCGCGGGCCCTTCACGGTGGGCATCCGAGAGGACCCGGCGCGGCTCGAGGTCATCGGCGCCGAGTGGCGGGACCTCTTCGCCGCAGCGGGCGAGCCCTCCCCGTTCCTCTCCTGGGAGTGGCTTCACGAGTGGTGGAGGGCGTTCGGCGCGAACCGCCGCCTGCGGCTCCTGGAGGCGCGGGACGAGGGTGGGGCGCTCCGCGGGGTGCTCGCCCTGGCGCGGCGCGCGGGCGCGAGGCCGGGGCGGTGCTGGCAGCTCCTGGGGAACGGGCTCGGGGGCGCCGACGGGCTGGACGCGCTCGTGGCCGGGCCGAGGGCATCGGAGGCGCGGGCGGCGCTCCTCGGGACGGCGCTCGACGCCGGCGGGTGGGACCGGCTCGACCTCCAGGACCTGCCCTGTGGTTCACCCTCGGTGCGGCTGCTGCGAAGCCTGGCCGCCGCGCGGGGGCAGCGCGTGGAGGTGGCCCGGCGGTTCGCCTGCCCGGGCTTCGCCCTCCGGGGCGCCTTCGGCGCGCACCTCGCCCGCGTCCGGAGGCGTGAGACGTACGGGCGCCGGGTGCGGTGGCTCGCCCGCCTGCCGGACTTCCGGATCGAGGTCGCCGCGCCCGAGCAAGCGGAGGAGGCGATGCGCGACCTCCTCCGGCTCCACCGGCTGCGGTGGGAGGCCGAGGGCGGCTCGTACGGGATCCCGCCGGGCCGGGTCGAGGCCTTCCACCTCGCGCTCGCCCCGCGGCTCGCCGCGCGCGGCTGGCTCCGGCTCTACCGCCTCTTCGGCGGCGGCGCGGCGCGGGCGGCGGTCTACGGGATCGAGACGGGCCGCCGCTTCCATTACTACCAGTCTGGGTACGAT